>DASZFB010000001.1:0-5114 GCA_035940275.1 Candidatus Eremiobacteraceae bacterium
TCGCATTCAAAGAGCGCATACCAGCCACGAGGACTTCGCATGATCATGGCCCGACCGAATGGCGAAACCTCTCTCCCCTTACGGATGCGAACGCTACCTACTCCGGGTATCGAAACCTTGGACTGCGTATGGGAGAACCGAAGCGCTCGGTTACCATGCGGGAACTCGAGGGTGTGATAACGTGCCGCTGCTCGAAACCTGGGAAACCCCGGTGTGTCACCTGTACGCACCCGGCGAAAGAACGCAGCAAAGGCCAAATCTAGCTTGCGTAAGGCTGCGTCCTCCAACTCCCGATATACCGCTGCTACGCGCTTATCGTCTGCCCGCAGGTCGGTGAGTTGTTTGTATTGCATTTTATGCGTGATGGAGAGCCTGCGCTCTCGGTAGGCATTGCGGCGTTGCTCGAGAGCGACGTTGTAGAGCTGGCGGCAGACATCCAAGCACAGCTGCAGCCGCAAAGCTTGCCGCCTGGTTGGGTAGAGTTTGAGTCGTTCCATTCGTTTCATGGCTTCGCACAACTCTATCCCCCTTGGCGCATCCTCCGTCTAGGGCGGACCCGTTCGATACGACCTGCTCGCGCACTGCATCCTCGCTATGGGCGCATAGCTTGCGGGCGGATCGCTCGCTTCGAGACCCATGCTGCCGACTAAATCGATGAGCTCCGACGTAGTCCAACTTCCGGCCCGCGGCAGCCGTCCTCCTCTCCTTGGGGCAGCACGGTTGGAGTAAAATCGAACCCAAAAGTGCAACCCCGTCGGAGATATGAGCAAGGGCAACTACATAGCGGCCTCGTTTTCGCTTCTGCGTTATGCAACAGGGGCGATCGATTGGTTCCGCAATCAGGCTATCGATCCGAGTGCGATCATCGTTGCCGCCGTGACGCCGGATGGACAACCACGCTCTCCGCAACGAGGCGACAACATGCGGACTGATGTCAGGTGGATTGTTG
Source organism: Candidatus Eremiobacteraceae bacterium (assembly GCA_035940275.1). Lineage (GTDB taxonomy): Bacteria > Vulcanimicrobiota > Vulcanimicrobiia > Eremiobacterales > Eremiobacteraceae > JAFANK01. The sequence continues at coordinate 950 of DASZFB010000001.1, forward strand.
CGCTCGACCTGGATGCCGCACACATCCGGCGAGACGTTGCAGCCGCGGCGCTGAAGCGTGAAGGCGGAAAGCTCACCACGCAGGTCCCTGATCTCCCGGAGTTGGTAAAACGGACCTAAAGGTCCGTTGCTTCAAAGTGCGTCATTTAGGGGCACCATGATCGTTGCGATCGGTCGCGAACTTGGCGCCGGCGGCGGAGAGATTGGCCAGCGTGTTGCACAACGGCTCGGAGCCGAGCTTCTCGATCAGCAGATCGTCGATCTGGTTGCCAAGAGACTCGGTGCCCCGGCTTCCTACGTTGAAGCTCGAGACGAAAATGTCGAAGGATTCGTCGACAGGCTTTTCCGCGTCATAACCTCCGCCTACCCAGAGGCCTATGCTGCTGAGGGGCTGCCGGATTGGTCCGAGGAGCGTATGGTCGAGCTCACCGCGACCATCATTCGCGAACACGCGAGCTCAGACTCGCTCGTTGTCATCGGCCGCGGGGCGCCGATGCTCTTGCGTGATCGACCTGATGCAGTTCGCGCCTTCATCACTGCACCACTACGCGTACGCGTAAAACGCGTCCAAGCGCGAACCGGCTTGTCGTCCGAAGAAGCGACCCGAGAGTGTAAGAAGTCAGACCAACACCGGCTCGCGTACATGCAGCAACATTACAACGCAGACTGGCGCGATCCACGCCTCTACGACGTTGTGGTCAACACGGAACATCTGACGACCGATGCGGCGGCTGAACTCATCATCGCGACCGGCAATCGACTGGCGAGTTCCTAGGAACGCACCGCCGCTAACGCTGAACCTGCGCCGATGGCGCAGACGGCCGCCGAATCCCAGCGCAACCGCTCGCGCAGAAATGCGTTGAAATCTCGAGTGCTGATCTCAGCGAGGAGCGCGAGCTCTTCGTTCGGCGTCACGAGCTTCTGGTCGAACAGCGCCAGCTCCGCATAGCGCGCCGCGTTAAACGCGTTCCATTCAGCCACGAGCTCGATTTGCGCCGCAAGCGCGTCTTTGCCACGCGAGACTTCTTCTCGAGAAAATCCTCGCTCAACCGTATCAGCGAGGATCCGCTTGGTCTCCCGCACCGCCGCTGCAGCTCGTGCTCGCCCGACCGCGGCCATCGCGCTCATGACGCCGATATCGGAGTAAAAGTCGAGCGTTGCATACACCTCGTACGCCAAACCAAGGCGCTCGCGCAATCCATCCCACAGCCGGCTCCCGTCGCCGTCGCCGATGAGGGTCTGCGCAAGTTGCGTCTCGAGAACCGCGCGATAACCGTCGGGGTACGACGGCGTCGTTGTTGAAATCGAGAACCAAACTTGCTGCGTATCAGCGCGGCGCAAGACTTTTGAGCGGCGCTTCTGTTGGAAGGCCGGCATGTCAGCTGTGATGATTTGACGTCGCGGAAACGCGGCATACGGCGATGACTTCCAATCGCCAAAATACTTCTCTGCCGTGGCAAAGAGGTCGTCGGCCTTCATCGGGCCTGCAAGGCTCAATACAGCGTTCGCCGGATGGAAATACTTGCGATGATATCGGCGCACTTGCGCGCGTGTAATGTCGCGAACGCTCGAGCGTGTTCCACCCGTGTCGCGTCCGAGCGGGTGTTCTCCCCACATGGTCTTGTCTGCCAGCGCCTCGATGCGTTTGCTTGGATCTACTTCCCAGTCGCGGAGTTCTTCGAGCACGACCTGACGCTCGGTCTCGAGGTCACCGCGATCGAACAGCGGCCGCTGGGCGACACTTGCAACAACCCGCAGGGCATCGTCTGACTTAGCGACCGGAACCGTACCCGAGATCGAGATGATCTCTTTACTCGTGGTGGGATCGAAACGGTTGCCGCAGCGCTGCATCGTCGCAGCCAGCTCATGCCGCGAGAAATCGTGGGTCGATTTGAAGATAAGATGTTCGAGGAAATGGGCCAAACCGGCGGTCTTCGGCGGATCGTATACGGAGCCGGCGCGGACGGCAAGCGCAATGCTAAGGCTTCGCGCGTTGGGCATGCACGTGGCAATGACGCGCAAACCGTTGCTCATGCTGCGGAGCGCAGGTCTTGGGTTTCGTGGGCGGCGCATGGCTGCTCTGGGCTTTCTTGGGGGCGGGGGTGGTAGCGGCTCACTTGACGGGTTCTACTATAAGGATATCACGCTAGCCGGACTCTAAGTATTCGACACGCCACCTTCCGGTCCGTGGTCGCCAGGGACCATGGAATAAGGGCCCCACGGTTCCTCACGTCCCGTCTGGGGGACTATTTTCGATTGGCCGTTTTCCCGACGAAACCGAGCACCAACAAAACAGCTCCCAAACCGATGATTGCGAAGCTGCCAAAATGCCACGTCGTGGCGGCATGGCAAATACCGGTCAGACCTTGATCCGTCGCTATCGCTTGCGCTGAGATCGCTCGGCACTGATTGAATTGAGCGGCGCTGCCAGCGTAGAGCAAACAGCCGATGCCAAGCGCAACAAGCGCCGCGAAAATTGTCTTCGGAAAGACGAGCTCTCTCATTTGTGACCCGATAGCGCTTAGTGGAGCGCGATGCCGGCGGGGTTGAGCAACGTTGACGACGGGCCGCCGACCACCGCGTTAGGGAACGTGCCGTTGCAGTTCATACCACCGCCAATGTTGTTCGCGGCGAATATCACGAGCGAACCGGCACTCAGAGCGACTGCAGAATTCACCACGAAGAGCGTGCCTTGCGAATTCACCGCTATGCCGGTTGGATTGTTGACCGCGGTGGCCGATCCACACAGGATGTTCACGGGCTTGACGTTTCCCGTAGCACCAGGTGCAAAAACAAGAACCGCGTCCGAGAATCCAAGCGCGTTGTTGATCGCGACGTAGAGCCGGCCGAACGCGTCAAATGCTATGCCTTGGGGTGCGCTGAGGAGCGTTCGAGTGCCGGCGAGAATATTTGCAGGCGGCACGTTACCGGTTGCGCTGTTGGCAAACTCTTCGATGCTGTTGCCCGTCTGATTCGCCACCCAGATGTTGTTGGACGCATCGAGCGTGATGAAACTCGGCGTCGACAGGGCAGTGCTAGGTCCGGAAATTGTTTGGCTCGGCACGCTCGAGCCGCGTGGATACACCTGCACGCTCGGGACGCCGGAGCTGACCGCGCTGTTGGCAACGTACAAATTGCCGCTTGAATCGACTGCGACGCCAATGGGCTGACTGAGACCACCGATCGCAAAGCTTGGACTGATATTGCCGGTGCCGGTTCCAGGATATTTTGTGATCGTGCCGACACTCGAGTTTGCAACGTAAAGATTACCTGCTTTATCTGCAGCGATGCCCATCGGCCCCGAGAGCCCTGTATTGCCACCATGTATGTACAACGCGGGAGGACAGTTACAGTTCGCGCCCTGCCCAAAACCCGAAATCGAGTTATTCGTAAAATCTGTGATAAACATGCCGCCCGACGTTCCTGGAGGCGGCGGCGGTAACGGCGTGCTCGATCCGCCATTGCACCCCGATGAAACGAAGCTGAAAATCGCGATGAGCACGGCGAGGATCTCCCACCGCGAGGCTGTGCGAACAAGCGTGATCATGCTCATCGAATGTTTCGCTCCGGCGCAGCTTTCCTTCGCCAGAATAGCCCATTGTTGCGAGCTTCAAGCCGAACGGGCGTTTCGCTCGTTATCGTAGATGGAAATGCTGCTTGCTGGATTGTTATAAAGATGTGTTGACGCTCGCTGTCAATTTGAGATGCTTGCCGGGCTCGCGGTTTCGCAGCTGCGCGTTCGTTCGCACCTCGCGATTGCAAGGCATCTCGAACTTTGCGAACGAAGCCGAGGTCTCGGTGAACGACGAGCACAATGTTCTCGCTCAGATTTCGCGGGGCGATACAACTGCATTCGCAGGTTTGTATGACCGGCATGCCGCGCTTGTCTACGGTATCGCCAAACGCATTCTCAACGATCCAGTCCAGGCCGAAGACGTCACGCAGTCGGTCTTCACTATGCTCTGGGCTAAGCCCAGCGCGTTTGGCGGCGGTAACTTCGCCGCGTGGATTGCGCGCGTTGCACGTAATGCGGCCCTGGACATTGTCCGCAGCGCAGCCGTTCGCACGCGAGAACCGGAAATGCCGGAGGATATTGCGACGGACAGCGATCTCGAAGATGAAGTGTTTTCGCGCATTCAGTCAAGCGCAGTTGTGCAGGCGCTACG
>DASZFB010000002.1:0-2456 GCA_035940275.1 Candidatus Eremiobacteraceae bacterium
GGAGCCGGAGCCGGAGCCGCAGCCGGCGCGGGCGTAGGCGCGGCGCGAGACACGCTCGCTTCGTGGCCCAAGCAGCGGTGTGCACGCAGCAGGCGAAAAGTACGTGGCGTTGGCGCCACGTCCTTAATCCGCAGGTATCTACGGCAATCCACGGGTATCGCCGTGCAGCACGCGCGACGTTCCACCAGGTGATTCACACGACTTCCTGACCTTTCCGGCACCGATTACCCGTCCCTGAAAATCGTGATGTCCCCGGTTCGATTCCGGGTCTCGCCGTTTCGTCTTTTTCGCTGCTCAGGGGATTTGCATCTGGTACCGGACGTGCCGTTCGGCGTTCTGACCCGAGTCGATTGTGGGGCCGGTACCTTTCCATACCAGCTCGGCCGCGACGGCACTCTCCCAAGCTACCTCGGCGTCGCACACGAAGCGCACGAGGCGCCATCGCGCGCGAGCGTAATCCAGACCAGCGTCGGCGTCATCGCGGCTTTCGCAGTCGCGGGCGCCAATCCGCGCTTACTTGAATCGATAGTTGGTCGCGACCGTGACCGATTTGCTGGTGGGGTTGGCGAAGGCGATGCTCAGCTTCGGACCCACGACCGAGCGCAGCTTGCGCCCGGGGGCGGCGGGCTTGAACGCCAGCTTTAGACCGCTTGGCGTTGGCGCGCACGTAACGACGACCGGCGGCCGACCCGATGCCGGCGTGGCGGGCGCGGTGACCTGCGCCTTGAAGCCCGTGCCGACGCGCTCGAGCAGGATCGGGACCGAGACGCTCGCCTGATCACATCCGGACTTTGCAGCGAACGCGTGGGCCCCGACCGCGACTGGCGTCTGTGCTGAGACGATGGTCTCGAGACACGCCTGGAGCGCGAGCACATAGATCGTCGACGACGCGATCACGGACGACTGCGGTTTGCTCCCGGTGAATGACGCGTAATTGAAGTCAACGACCCTTGCGATGATCACGCACGTGATCGTCCTCTTGACGAACACATTCTTGACACCAGCGAGTTTGGGATACCCCGCCACGACGCCCTCCCACATCGCATCGAACGCGGGCAAGTCCGCGGCAGAGATCAGGCTTGTTGCCGAGGACGAGCCGCTGGGCGTCGTGTCGGTCGACTGACTGCCGAACGAATTCGCGGGCAGGGCGAGCGTACCGCTCTCGGCGCAGCTGCTCGCGTTCGCTCCGCAGGCGATCTTCGCGGTTGGACGCGAGCGCTCGACGCCGAGCGCGGCTGGAGCGAGCCCGACGAGCACGGCCACGAGTGTGGCAATCAGCGCGATCGTGCGCGGCGTTCCCATCGCGGCCGCGATCCTATCGCGACCGGTGGAGTGCTCGTCACCGCGAATGCCCGTGAGAGGACTCGAACCATCACCCGCTGAGATCCGTAACGGACCCGAAACAGAATTGCTACTAGCAACCACGGCCGGTGCCCGGATCCCCTACAAACGGATGGCATCTGGGGTCCGAGCGCTACCAGAAAAAGCCGTGCAAATCAGAACTTAGCCACGGATTCGTACGACCGTCGAAAATCGTGGTGTCCCCGGTTTCGATTCCGGGTCTCGCCATTTCGTCTCTTGCGATCGCGTCCGGCGACTGATCGAAGCCTTGCTCCTCTCGAGCATCGCGAGCCAGGAGTCGGCCACGGGCGCACTCTCCGCTGTGCGCGCTTGACTTCGCGGCGCTCAGCCAGGTAGTCTCGTCACCGGTGCGGCGGGGCAGGCTGTGGAGCCGCTGGCCCACCGGCTTGTCGCCCCCGCACGGAAACCACGGGGGTGTAGATGGTGTCGCGCTGTAGCTGTGATCCTCACCGGGCGTGCGGACTCCGGCGGCGACTTCTCGTGCGGGCGCGAGTCGGTCTCGCGTGTCGTGGGCTACCGGGACGCTCCGCCGCGAGAAGATGCGACACAGAATGCGGGAGAGCCGCAGCTTCTAACACGATCGTGGACAGTCAGTTCCGCTGAAGGACCTATACGCATCGTGACGGGAGGTACTTGTTATGTTGGCAGCGGTTCGGAAGTTGAGGTTGGGCTTGCTGGTGGCTGCTCTCGCTGGGGTGATGACCGCCGCGAGTGCAGTCCCGGCTGTGGCAGCGAACTTGGTGACTTCGGACACGGTGGCTTTCAAGGGCACCGTCAATGCTGCCGGGGAATATTCGCCGAGCGCGTGCAAGCTCAAGTCGGATGGAGAGAAACGAGCGCTCCGCTGTAGGCTATTTGGGAGAGCGGTAGGGATAGGCAGTCCGGCCGTTGAAGTCTTCTCCATCTGGGCCAGCTCAGACGGAGAAACCTTCTTCCCACCCTTCGGCGCACCTCGCGTTAGCTCCAAACCCCCTAACGAAACCTACGCAGGTACGGGTCAATGCGAAGAGCATGAAGAAAGCGATCTTCCCGGTACAAAAGGACTCGTCCAATATTCGTGCGTCGTGACTATCAGACTCACTTTCAACACGGCA
>DASZFB010000003.1:0-4195 GCA_035940275.1 Candidatus Eremiobacteraceae bacterium
CTCGCGTCGCAATAGCGGGATCGCGGTCGTTGACATACTTGTTGAGCGCCGACAAAGTCGACGTCAACCAATCGGAAGGCCTTTTCGGAATGGTTCGGCTTCGCTCTAAAAGCCCGATCGCACCGAATGGTGTCGAGTCGAGTGCGCTCGGTGTTGGTGTGGGAAGAGGGGTGCGCGATGCACTTGGCGCCGGCGTCTGAGGTTTGTGCGATGCAGCCGGTTTCGGAGTTGCGCCTTGGAGTGCTATAAGGAAAATAAAAGCAGCCGAGAGGCATATAGCAGCTCTGATCATGCGGTGGTGCTACTCCGCATTGTGGCGGTCGACCTTGTATCGACGGTTTGTAGCGGTCGAGCTTGACTCGACCGTATTAATCGGCCGACCAGTAATCCTTGAGGGCTTTGCCGCGGCTTGGGTGGCGCAGTTTGCGTAACGCCTTGGCTTCGATTTGCCGGATGCGCTCGCGCGTGACGCCGAACTCTTGGCCGACTTCCTCGAGCGTGCGTTGGTGTCCATCCTCTAATCCGAAACGTAAGACGAGTACTTTTCGTTCGCGCTCGGTGAGGTTCTTGAGCACGTCGCCCATCTTTTGCTTGAGCATGGTGACTGAGGCGGCTTCGGCAGGAGCAACTGCTTCCGGATCTTCGATGAAATCTCCGAGGTGGCTATCTTCTTCCTCACCGATCGGCGTCTCGAGCGAGATCGGCTCTTGCGCGATCTTCATCACCTCGCGCACCTTATCGGGCGAAAGGCTCATCTCTTTGGCGATCTCTTCAACAGACGGATCGCGACCGAGCTCTTGCAGCAGCTGGCGGGAGATTTTTACGAGCCGATTGATCGTTTCGACCATGTGCACGGGAATGCGAATGGTGCGCGCTTGATCGGCGAGGGCACGCGTAATAGCTTGACGGATCCACCACGTCGCGTACGTGGAAAATTTATAGCCCTTCTTGTAGTCGAACTTTTCGACGGCGCGAATCAAGCCTAGATTGCCCTCTTGGATGAGATCCAAGAAGAGCATGCCGCGGCCGACATATTTTTTCGCAATGCTAACCACGAGGCGCAGGTTCGCCTCGGTGAGATCGCGTTTGGAGGCGTCGCCTGCCTCAAGGATGACGGCATTCGGTTGACCGCCATTGCGCCGGGCGCGCTCGCGCTCTTCCTCGGCGAGTTCGATGGCTTTGGCGAGCTCTTGCTCTTGCGCCATACCCAAGAGCGGCACGCGGCCGATCTCTTTGAGGTACATGCGCACCGGGTCGTCAAGCGCGACTCCGGGCACAAACGTCAGATCTTCGGGCGTTTCCTCAACCGCTTCAGGCGGGTCATCTTTGTCTTCGGCGGCACCTTCGGGCATCTCAGTGATGTCGATGCCTTGGCCCATGATGTCCTCGACGAGCTCGTTGCCTTTTTCCGGATCGTCCTCATCATAGGTTGCTGATACGGCGGCAATTTCGTCATAGGTCAGCGAACCGCGTTTTTTGCCCTTCTCAATGAGGGCTTTCACAGCGGCCTCGCGTGTTATCGTGGCACCGGTAATTGGTTGACCGTTTTCGGTAGTCGCATCTGCCGGAGTCGGCGCTGCGTTGCGCGGTTTGCGCGCTGGCACTATTACGTTCCCTCCTTCCTGTCGGCGGCTGCTCCTCGCAGCTTGGCCGCGAGGGAATTGTACTCATCGCGCAGAGGCTCTGGCACGGATTTCCCGGCGGTCAGGAGCCTGTTCATTTCAGCATCGACGGTCGAAAGCCTCCGCTCGAGGCGCTGGCGTTCGAATCGTTCGAGAATGCGCTCGAGCCGTTGCTCTTCTTCGTCGGCCGCGAGTGGAGGAGATGACAGCGCTAAACTCGTGAGCTCTGCGATGTTCGTCTCATCGGCTAAAAGCGTTAAGGGATTTACACCGCGCCCGAGTTCACCACGATGTCGCACGAGCGCCGCATACGCGCGCGCCATTTCATCATCAGCAAAATCTTCGCCAGATATGCGCCCGACCACAGCTTCGACGAACTTGGGTTGGACGAGGATGAGCGCGACAAGTTCGCGCTCGACCGAGAGCGCACGCATCGGCGGTGGTATACGTCTGCGTGGCTGCATGGTGTCGCCGCTGGGACGTGCAGCCGGTGCAACCGAGGGACGGAGCGACCGCAATGCCGATTCACTGACATCGAGCTTGCGCGCCATCGCTTTAATGTATTGGTCTCGTTCGATGGGGTCGCGCACTTGCGCAATGACGTTCATCGCATCGCGCGCGACGTCGGCTTTGCTTGCAAACTGCGCCGTGATGCGGCTGCACGCAAGCTCGATCTTAAAGTCGATCCACTTTTGCGATGCTTCGAGCAACGCTGAAAACGCGTCGGGACCATCTTCGAGGACGATACTGTCGGGATCGCGACCGTCGGGCAAACGAGCGACCCGCACCATCAAGCCTTCATCGACCAGCATGTCGATGCTGCGTGCGGTAGCGGCCTGGCCGGCCGCATCGCCGTCGAAGCATAGGTACAGGTTATTCGCAACCCGGCGCAACTCACGCGCTTGTTCAACCGTGAATGCAGTCCCCAGACTCGCGACCGCGTTCCCAAACCCGGCCTGATGCAGGGCGAGGCAATCGAGATAGCCTTCAACAACAATGAGAGCATCGTGCGCCGCCGCCGCGCGACGCGCAATGTGGAGCCCGTAAACATGCTGACCCTTGGTGTAGACCGATGTGTTGCGTGTGTTGAGGTATTTCGGCTGCTCGTCACCGAGCGCTCTGCCTCCGAAGGCGATAACTTCGCCGGTTAGGTTGAAAACCGGAAACATGATGCGGCGTCTGAAGAAATCGATGTAGCCGCTTTCGTTTTGGCGCAATGAGATGAGTCCAGCGCGCATGGCAAGCTGTAAATCGATGCGCGCTCGCGTCAGCGCGTTGACCAACCCTTCCCACGACTCCGGTGCGAAGCCCACGCCGAACTTCTCGCAGGTCGTCTCGCTGAGCCCGCGATGCTTGACGTAGTCGCGTGCCTCACTGTTTTTGCGCAGTGAGTCCATGAAATAGGTCTTGGCGACTGCATTGGCCTCATAGATCGCTTCGCGCTCGCTGCGACGGCGCTTGAAATCTTGGGATTCTTGAATCTCAACGCCGGCGCGTGCCGCGAGCATACGGAGCGCGTCGGGAAACTCTACGTTCTCGTAGCGCTTGACGAACGAGATGAGATCGCCGCCCGCATTGCAGCCGTAGCAATGCCAGACCGCTTTTTCTGCGTTGAGTGAAAACGAAGGTGTCTTCTCGGCGTGAAACGGACACAGCCCGACATATTCTCGTCCGCGCTTGCGAAGGGTGACATATTGGCTGACGTACGCAAGCAAGTCGACTTTGGCTTGGATTTCTCGCACGACATTGTCGTGAAACGACATGGCTAGAGCTTCGTCTTCTGTCTCGGGTGGCCCCTTACACGTCCCATTCGCGCGGGACCTCAGTATCGGCGGCGTTCGGAAACAACTCTTTGAACTTCTTCATGGCAAAGCGGTCGGTAAAGCCGGCGATGTAGTCGCAGACTTTCCGGGCGAGCGAATCGCCGGGCTGCGCACCGCGCACAAACTCTTCCGGCAGCTCCGCCGGGTGCTCCATGTAATAGATGAAGAGCTTCTTAACGACGTTTTGTGCTTTCGGCTCCTCGAGCTTGGCCGCTTCATTGAGATAGACGCGATCGAACATGAAGGTTTTGATCGCCTCGACGGCATCGAGCACCGGCTCAGACAGTTTGATCTCGTTGCGATCGCGACATTTCATGATGATGTCCTGGACAACCGTTTCAATGCGTATGGAGCCACGCGCTCCGAGCGTCTCGATGGCCTGACGCGGAAGTTCGTTTTCGGAGATAACGCCGGCACGGAGTGCATCGTCGATATCGTGATTGATGTAGGCCAGGCGATCGCAGTAACGGACGATCTGCCCTTCGAGTGTAAACGGCACATCGTGATAGCCGGCAAGCGCTCCGCCATGTTTACTGTGTTTTGCGATGCCGTCGAGCACTTCTTCGGTGAGGTTGAGGCCAACTTTGTCGCCTCGGCGCTCCAAGTACATCACGACGCGCGAGCTCTGCTCGGAGTGAATGAACTTCGCGCCGGGTTCGTAGCGACCCATGACTTCGGTGAGTGCGGCTTCGCCTGCATGGCCAAAAGGTGAATGGCCGAGATCGTGGCCGAGCGCTATCGCTTCGGTGA
>DASZFB010000004.1:0-2668 GCA_035940275.1 Candidatus Eremiobacteraceae bacterium
TATCGCTTTTCCGGTGCTCGTCGTGACTCGCTGGTTTACTACGATATCGACGGCCTGCGCTGCGGCCTGCTTCGGATCCTCGATGATTGCGTTGGGATGCGCGCGGCTCCGCAGCGTGCCGTCGGGCTCGTACACGCGATCACAAAAAGCCTCGGCCGCGACGCGCAGCCCTGCGGCCTTTCCCGCCGCAACAGCGTGCGACCCCGCCAGACCAACAAGAATAAGATTCTTGTCGTAGGTGACGACAGCATCCGCAACCGCCGCGGCCAGCGCCGCGTTTTTTGCTGCGTCATTGTAGAGCGCTCCGTGCGGTTTGACGTGCACGAGCGTTACACCGAGCGAACGCGCCACTGCGTCGACCGCGCCGACTTGGTAAATGATGACGTGACGCAGTTCGTCGGCGGGCATGTCGATCGTTTGGCGGCCAAATCCCGCGCTGTCAGGATACGAAGGGTGCGCTCCGACCGCAACCTTGTGCTCAGCGGCCGCCCGGATAGTCGCCGCGATGATGTTCGTGTCGCCCGCGTGAAAGCCGCATGCGACGTTTGCCGACGTGACAAACCGGAAGATCGGCTCGTCATCGCCGATGCGCCGCGCACCGAACGACTCGCCGACATCTGCGTTGAGGTCAACCCGTTGGGCTTGGCTCATCGAGGACCTCGTGTAGGGCTTCCATCTTCTCGCTCAATGCGACGCTTGCTTCGGCAAAGGTCACTCGCGCGAACCGGACCTCGTCGCCCGGACGCAACTGCGCTGCATCCGGGAGGTCTGCAGTGATTACGGTGAAGGGCACCGCGTAGCCTCCGGTTGTTTGATGCTCGGCTAGCAAGATGATCGGCAGGCCGTCGCTTGAGAACTGCACGCAGCCCGCGCACACTGGGCCCGACACGACGTCGAATCCGTCGAATCCGACAAGCGGTCTTCCCTCAAGGCGCACACCCTGCCGATTACTCCTTGGCGAAACTCGATACGCGTGCGACCACAAAAATTCGATGTCGTTCAGCGAAAAGCGCGCGCCGTGCGGGCCAGGAAGCACGCGCAGCATCGCCGATTCGTGCCAGAACGGGCGTGACGACGGCCGAACCATTCGTTCGCCTTCCGGCATCGCACCCTCAACCTCTTTGATGCTCAGCGTATCTCCTCGTGCCAGTGCTCGTCCCACTCCGCCGAAGCCGGTCGTGGTGTCTGTGCTCGCGCTGCTCAAAATTATAGGCACGTCAAGACCACCAAAAAACGCGACGTATGAGCGCAGCCCGCGTTCGGCTGGGCTCAGCTTGACCTCCACCCCTGCGCGAACGCGATGTGATTGCCACAGCCGTTTTTTCCCACCCGCGATAACGAGCTCCGCTTGCGCGCCCGTGACCGCGATGCGCACGGTATCGAGCGCTTTGAAACTGATACCGGTCATCGTTATTTCGATGAGCGGCGCATGAGGGGGATTGCCCACGATGCGGTTCGCAGCTCGAGCGCTGAGCCAATCGACAGCACCACTGGGTGAAACACCGAGAGCCCCGACGCCACGTCTACCAAGATCTTGCACGGTGGAGAGCAGACCTGGATCGAGAATCTCAATTGATGACGCGCCGTTCACGACGTCACGCTTGCCGTCGCCTCTGCGACCGAAGGCGCCACGTGAAAGCGCACCGCATCGCCGGGGAAAAACAGCGCTGGGCTCGCGCTCGCCGGATCGAAGAGTTGCGCAGACGTCTTGCCAAGGATGCGCCAACCTCCTGGAGAGCTGCGCGGATAGATACCGCACTGCCCAGCGGTAAAAGCGACGCTACCCGCCGGCACACGCACGCGCGGTGAGGGCAACCGCGGAAGATCTAACTTTTTTGACAGACCGATCATGTATGGAAACCCGGCGTTGAATCCGAGAAAGGCGACGCGATACGTGGGCTTGCAAAATTCTTCAATAACCTCGTCGGGTGCAAGGCCTGTTTGCGTCACGATGTCATCGAGGTCGAGCGCGTGTTCCGGAGCAAAGCACACGCCGACGTCAATGGTTCGAGAATTCACGGCGACGGTTTCGCCAGCCGCTTCCATCGCGCCGCGAACGCTCGCCATCACCGCTGCAAGCTGCGTCGCAGAGGGATTGAAACGCACGAGAACCGAGGCATATGCCGGCACGATGTCAAGCACACTATCGCGAAGCGTGCGCTTCAGGACTGCGAAGAGCGACCAGACGCTGGCCACCGTCTGTGGATCAATCGTGTCACCAAGCACGGCGAGCACAGCCGCGTCTCCAACCGGAAGCACGGTGCCGGAAATTGCCATGCAGTCTCGTCCGCGCCGATTGGACGCTCTTCCTGCGAGTAAACTCAGGCGGTGGCAACGAACATCATCAAAGTGAGCACCCTACATTTTTCACCCCGGAAAAACCGGGCCGCCGAAATCCACTGGCGCCAGTGGGGCGACGCTGCGTTTGCGGAAGCAAAAGAGCAAGGCAAGCCCGTGCTGCTTGCCATTTCGGCCGTATGGTGTCACTGGTGCCACGTCATGGACGAGACGACGTACTCCGCCCCCACCGTGATCGAACAAATCAACCAGCACTTCATCCCAGTGCGGGTCGACAACGACCAGCGTCCGGACGTGAACTTGCGTTACAACATGGGCGGCTGGCCCACTACCGCACTGTTGACTCCAGAGGGCGAAGTGCTGTACGGCG
>DASZFB010000005.1:0-4410 GCA_035940275.1 Candidatus Eremiobacteraceae bacterium
GCGGCAAACTCGGCGCTGTCGTGTGGGGCTCCGCATCACGGAATGGGTTTCTCGCAAAATCATTTGCCATAGCGCGACGGAGGTTACACATTCCGTCCCCTGGTCCTGATGATCCAGACCCGTTCAAACTTGGTGAAAATAGTGCATTCCAGTCCGCGCTAGAGAACGCCGGTTTTCGCGGCGTGCGCATCGAGTCGGTCGAAGCTCTCGCCGCCTTCGCTTCAACACATGAGGCGCTTTTGTTTCAGCAAGAGGCGGTCGGTGAACTTGTTCGACTGCTTGCGGCCGCAAGTGATCTTGAGCGATCCGATGCTTGGGAGGAGATTGAGGCAGCGCTTCACGCCTTCGAAAATAACAAGGGCTTTATCGGACCCGGCGTGCTATTGGTGGGAAGCGGTCTAAAAAATGGAGAGGATCTTTCATGACCGGATCATGGACGCGGACGCAATTGTAATCGGCGCCGGGGCGGCGGGGCTCGCGGCTGCGAGGAGCCTCGCTCGCCTGTCGCTACGGGTGATCGTCGTAGAGGCGCGTGATCGCGTTGGCGGCCGCGTGTGGTGGCGCAATATGACGCAGGCTAAAGCACCCGTAGAACTTGGCGCAGAGTTCATCCACGGCCCAGCCGAGCACACCATGGTATTGCTGCGCGAAGCCGGGTTAACCGCCGTCGCCACAGGAGGCGAGGGTTGGACGTGCAGCAAGAATGGCGAGCTGCGACGTGACGACAAGAACTTTGCATTGGCCTCTCGCGCTTTGAAGGCAGCCCACTCGCTCGCCAAGGACGAGAGCGCCGAGCAATTCCTGCGGCGTCTCGAGAAGGACGAGGCAACACGTCAAATGGCGGAAGCGGCGCGCGCGTTCGTCGAGGGATTCGAAGCCGCTGATCCCGCGATTGCGAGCGCGCGAGCGATTGCAGACGAATTGCGATCTGGTGTCGATTCCACGAGTGCGCGGCCAGTTGGGGGCTACGGGCCGATGTTCGAGCACCTGCACAACGCGTGTGTCGCCGCGGGCGCTCAAATGTTCCTGTCGACCGTTGTTCGACGAATTTCCTGGAGACCTCGCGCCGTTGAGGTTGATGTGCGCGACCCTCGCGGAGAATCGCGGACAATTCGTGCGCGAGCCGCAATCGTGACGCTTCCAGTTGGCGTCCTCCGACATAGCGGAGACGAGACCGAAGTGGCGTTCAATCCCGAGCTGCCTTCGGTGAAACGCGAGGCGCTTCGAAACATCGAGATGGGTCAGGTAGTCAAGGTGACGTTGTTTTTTCGGACGGCGTTCTGGGAGCGGATCCATAACGGGCGGCACCGCGACGGTGCGTTCTTCCGCTGCGGAGGGCATCCGTTCACTGGGTACTGGACACAATTCCCGGAGCGCAACGACCTGATCGTCGCATGGGCCGGAGGCCCGAAGGCGATCGCGCTACGCGATGCTAGGCAGACGGAAGTCATCGAGCGCGCCATGAACGGCTTCGGGGCATTGCTCAATGAGCCCACCCTCGTACGCAAGGAGTTCGAGGGCGGCGCCATGCATGATTGGGACCACGACCCGTTCGCACGCGGCGCGTACAGCTACCTCGTCGTGGGGGGGCAGCGTGCTCGGGGGGCGCTCGCGGCACCGCTCGATCAGACGCTATTCTTCGCAGGCGAGGCAACGTCGACCGACGACCAGGGCGGCACAGTAAATGGAGCGCTCGAAACCGGCGAGCGCGCGGCTCGGGAGGTAGCAATGTCACTCGGCATCCCGGCAACTTAGATGGCTGAATCCGCATCGTCCGTCCTCGCCCCATGGTCGAACTTCTACATCATGACCGGTTCGGCGGCTGGCGGCTTGACCGGGTTGATGTTTGTGGTGATCACCCTCCTCACGGGGGCTGAAAATTTACCAACGAACAGAGACGGGCTCTCGACATTCAGCACGCCGACAGTCGTGCACTTCGGCGCGGCGTTACTCGTTTCGGCGATTCTTAGCGCGCCCTGGCACTCGCTTGTTTCACCCGCCGCGTTGCTTGGAATCGCTGGCCTGTACGGCGTCGTGTACGTACTGGGATTGATGCGCCGGACGGGTCGGCTGACTGAGTACAAACCGGATCTCGAGGATTGGCTCTGTTATACGATCCTTCCGATCGTTGCGTACGGCGCGATACTAGCTTGCGCAATTATGCTTGTCGCCGTTCCGGTCACGGCACTGTTCGTTCTTGCGGCCGGTGTCGTGTTGCTCATCTTCGTCGGTATTCACAACGCGTGGGACATCGTAACTTACATCGCGGTCGAATTCTACAAACCGCCCAGCAAGAGCTCACCACCCACAGCCGAAGCGACCTCAAAAGAAAGAGAGATGTAGCGCCTCATCGGGACTGCCGTGGGTCCGCTACGCTGTTCGCGTCGCCATTAATGGAACTTGGCGCGGTTCGTTAACGCGCAGTGTCAGACACTTGGCGGCTCCGCCAGCCTTTAAAAACTCAGTCATCTCGCGCGCAATCACAGTGAACCCTGCAGATTGAAGACGCGTCAAAAGTCCAGCACTGGTCTTGTTCATGATAATTGTGCTGCCGATGTTGATCGCATTACAAGCGAAGTTCAAGGCGTCGCCTTCTTCGATAGCGATCCGCAAGTCGGGGTGAACCAGGCGTTCGATGATCCGGTTGGATTGCGCATCGAACGCGGGAGAATAATACAGGAGATAGCCGTTCTCCAGCGGACAAAAACAAGTATCGAGATGATAAAAGCGCTCGTCAACGAGACGGAGCGACACGACTTCAACCCCGAGCATCTTTTCTAAGATGTCATGAGATGTGCGCTCGGACCGATGTCCCCACGCCGCCCATATGCGCATGGTGCCGCGGTCCAAGAGCGCATCGCCCGCGCCCTCGAACGGGATGTCATCAGGCATGCGCAGCACGGAAAAGCCGCGAGAGCGAAACCAGCTTTCGAAATGCGGTTCTTCGCCTTGACGCTCCGCGAATCGGAAGCGGCTGACCACTGCGATGTCGTCAAGTACAAATCCGGCGTTAGCCGTAAACACCATATCAGGCAGCCCAGGTTGAGGTTCGATCAGGTCAACGTGTGCCAAGCCTGCCACCGTGGATAAGAGAGCATCCCATTGATGGGTGGCGCGCTCGAGGGTCGTTTGATTGATGTTTCCCTGCATCCAGGGATTGATCACGTACGAGACACCGAAGTGTTCGGGCTTGCACATAAGAAAACGCAGTGTTTTCATCATGCAGGGGTTGTTGCCGCAGACGGTCCGGCCGCCTTGCGACCAATGGCAGACCGCACACAAAATTGGTTGGCCAGACGTCCTGCCCGGCGCTATCGTGCTTTGTCGCCAGTAAAAGCTGGAGGTCAAATGGACCACTCCCACACGTTCCAAAACGCGGACGCTGTTGTACCCGGACGGTATCCGCGAAAATCGGAATTGCCAATATCTTGGTCCCGGTCAAACCACAAAACGTAAAATGGCAGATCTGTCGTGAGTGCTCGCTGTATGCGCGCGTAAGCCGCCTTGCGCACACTGGGATCGTAGCTCGAGAGAGCAATCGCCTCGGCCTGCTCGATGACTGGGCTACAATAATGATATGTATTCCAGCCTATGGGCGGAGCCATGTCGCATCCGTACAGCCGATGGTTGTCGGGATCGCTCGTTTCCCGCGTTGCCTCGAAGGCAATATCAAAATTGCCCGACTGCAGTACTCCGGTTCCGAGCGCATATAAGATGCTGGTAGGAACGTTCTTGATGATCACGTCCACGCCCGATGCTCGCCATTCCTCTTGCATGATCAGTTGCGCCGCTGCCTGCGTTGCATTACCGCTTGCTCCCGCCATCACGAGACGCAGCGGCAGAACATTTTTGTAACGCAAGCCGCTCGGACGCGCGCGCCACCCTGCCGCATCCAGAAGTTCGCCTGCGAGCCGCGGGTCATATTCGTAGTGTGTTAGACCGCTTGCGTGCGACCAGCGCCACGGCGGCTGATCGCTATCGGCACGCAAGTTTACGTCATGCGTCGCGACATGTATAATCCTTGGAACGTCGATTGCATATATCAGCGCTTGGCGCACGCGCTTGTCGCTGACACCTGGGTTACCCATGTTGAACCCCAGGTCGTAAAATGCCGAAAACGGATGTCGGTAAACTACAGTGCCTGGAATGGTATTAAATTGTAATGTTTGTTCAGCCGCAGCGCGAGGGTAAAAATCAATTTCGTGCGATCGAAATTGTGTTAGCAAGGTTACTGCGCTCGGAATCACATGATAATCTATCTCTCGCAACCGAGGTGCGCCGCGCCAGTAGTGTTCGTTCGCCACAAACTTGACGAACACGCCCGGCTCGTACGCCGCCACTCGGAATGCGCCGGTGCCGATTGGCAGTCTATTATAGTCGGCGTGGTTGATGCTGGCGTAACCTTGGAGA
>DASZFB010000006.1:0-4114 GCA_035940275.1 Candidatus Eremiobacteraceae bacterium
CGCGTGCCTGTCTCGAGGCTGGAGCTGAGCGCCTCTGCGTGGTTGAGATGTGGGAAGCGCAGCTGCTACGTGAGGCTGGGATCAACGCCCCAGTGGTCCATGTCGCTGCAACACCCGAAGCAGATCTCGAAACCGGCGTGAAGCTCGACGTTGCGATCTCGGTCGCAGACCGAACACGAGCGGCCACTGTTTCGCGGATCGCTCGCGCGCTCGGCAAAACCGCGAAGATACACGTGGCCATCGAGACCGGCACCGGTTGGTGGGGCGTTACTCCCAGCGAGGCGAGCGCGTTTGCTCGCGAGGTTTCGTCGTTACCGCACATCGAGTGGGAAGCGGCCTGGACGCACATCGCAGGAACAAGTTCCATGGACGCGCAGTTGCGGCGGCTGCACGACGGCGTCAAACAATTGCGAGCGCATGGCCTTGAAGTTCCCATCTTGCACATCGGAAGCACAGGGCCTACGGTGTGGGGACTCAATGAGGGCGTGGCACGCATCGGCGTCGGGCTCTACGGCGCAACCTTGGGCGACGAACAACAACGGGAGAAGCTGAAGACCGCATTTGAAGTGCGCGCGCCGATCTATGGGATTCGCCGTTTCTCCGAACCGATGCCGCTCGGGTACGGTGGAACGTACGTCGCTCAACCAGGTCAAACGATCGTCACGCTGCGCATCGGCTACGGCGAAGGCATGCCGAAGACGCTCTCAGGTCATGGTTCCGTGATGCTGGCGGGCACGCTTTGCCCCATCGTCGGCGCCATCGGCATGAATTTCACGATGGTCGCCGTGCCGCCCAATGTCGACGTTTCCCCGGATGAAGAAGCGATCGTCGTTGGTGACATGCCCGGCGTGCGGCTCGAAGAAGTGGCGGCCGCTGCGCAAACGATACCCCACAGCGTCACGACGATGTTTGGATCCGCTCTCGTGCCTGCCTACACCGACGCTGCAGTACCCTACTGAACCGCTATTCGACCACCGCGCAGCACCATGTTGACGGCCTGCTCCATCTGGGCGAGCGTTATCGCTCCGGTGATGCGCGCCCGAACGACGCCATGACTATCCACGATGAAGCTTGTCGGAATGTATCGTACGCCCATGGCCGTGTGCGTTACGCCGCTGCTATCGATGAAGATCGGATACGTAAGACCGTATCGCTGCACGAAGTCGCTGATCGGCGCGATGTCCTCCTCTTGGTCGACACCGATGATGTCGACGGGCATACCCGCGGTCTTCTTGCGCAACTCCTCCAGCGCAGGCGTCTCCTTTTGACACTCGGGACACCAGGTCGTAAAAACGTTGAGATAAAGAACATGACCAGGTTGGGGGGCAAGGACCAGCTGCTGGCCGCCAAGATTGGTGAGCTGCACGGCAGGCAATCGCTGCCCAGCTTCGAGCACCGTCCGCGTGTTGGATGGCGGTTTGATGTTCATGAGGGCACGAACGCGCGACATGACGCCATAGCGATGGTGGTAGAGAAAAGCAGCCAGAACGATCAAAAAGATGATGAGCAATAACGGTGCACGGCGCGATTGCATAGATAAAGAGGATTCGCGAGAAGCTTTCCACCTTCATCCACACGCGGCGCACACTCAGACCACAAGCAGCCAACATACTTATGCACAGCTGCTCCCTTGTCACCTGATTTAGGCGTGTGATATACTTTGCGGGCTTGCCGGGCGGTTCTCGCCCGATTTCCTTCCTGCTCGTTCGAGTCGTGGCTTCACGGCTTTCGAACAAGCCTTTTGCCCAGAGGGAGGCAGCGCACTGCGCATGTCACAATACGAGATCACGTATATCATTCGCCCGTCCTTTGAAGACCCACAGGTCGACGAGCTCTCCGCGCATTTCTCGGAAGTCGCCAAGAACAACGGCGGCGACGGGATTGCAGCCGAACGGATGGGAAAGAAACGTCTTGGTTACGAAATTAAGAAGTTGCGCGAAGGCCATTACGTTTGTATGAAATTCACCGGCAGCCCGGACACCGCCAGAGAAGTCACCCGCCAGATGCGTCTCCACGACGACGTCTTGCGCGCTTTGCTGGTACGACTGTAAAGCGAGGTTCAACGTGGCTGGATCATATAATCACATCATCCTCGTCGGTCGGCTCGTCGCTGACCCGGAGCTCCGTCAAACGCAGGCTGGCGTTCCGGTGACGTCGTTTCGCATCGCTGTCGACCGTCCGAAAGGGCGCGACGGCGAGAAGCAGACCGATTTCTTTGGCGTCAGCATCTGGCGCCAGCGCGCCGAGCGAGCCGCCGAATTCTTACAGAAAGGACGCCTTGTCCTCATCGCCGGACGCGTCCAGATCCGCGAATACACCGACCGCGACAATAACAAACGGACTGCGGTCGACGTCGTCGCTGATGATTTTCAAATGCTCGACTCACGGCCGACCGGCGATAGTGGTGCTCAGCGTGGCAGCACGCCGGCGCCCGCGTCAGGTGATCTCCCTGAGTACCAGTACAATGCCGCGGACGAAGAAGTCCCATTCTAAAGAAGAGTAAATAACTACATGCCAATGGCAAAAAGGGGCGCAGCAGCAAAGCGCAAGACCACAAAAGAGCGCAAGCCGAAGCGCAAGTCCTGTTCAATTTGCTTGGAGAAATTGACGGCGCTCGATTACAAAGACACGATGCGCCTGCGCAAGTACATCACCGAGCGCGGCAAAATCGTGCCGCGGCGCATTTCGGGCAATTGCGCGAAGCACCAGCGCTGGCTCACTGAAGCCGTCAAGCGTGCGCGTGTCATTGCGCTCTTGCCCTTCACTTCCGAATAAGCCGCGAGCGCCGGCCTGCAACGCATGTGAAAGTCATCCTGCGCAAAGATATCAAAGGCGTCGGTAAGGTGGGGGCGATCGTCGAAGTTTCAGACGGTTATGCTCGTAACTACCTTTTGCCGCGCCAGCTGGCGCACGAGGCCACTGCGGGTAATCTGACGCAGGCGGCGCAGGTCAAAGCAGCCCAGACAAAACGCGACGAGAAGCTTCTCGCCGAAGCGAACGAACTTGCAACGCGTCTTACGAGTAATCCGACGGTTGTGAGAGCCAAGGCGGGCGAAAAAGGTAGGATCTTCGGCGCCGTAACGAATGCCCAGATCGCTGACGCGCTGAAGGCAACGCTCGGCATCGAGATCGATCGCCACAAAATCGAAGTCACCGAACCGATCAAGACGGCGGGCGATCATCCTGCCGTCGTGAAGCTGCCGCTCGGCGTTACGGCTCGGATCACTGTCCGGGTGACACCTGAGTAGCACGGTCCGTTAACGGAGGCATGTTCCCGCAATGTTGATGACGGCGGTCGATCGCATCCCTCCGCAAAATCTTGAGGCAGAACAAGCTATTCTCGGCTCGCTCATGGTCGAGCGCGATCTTGTGCCGATCGTCAGCGAGATCGTCGAAAAGTCTGACTTTTATGCGCCGCATCATGCGACGGTGTACGACGCGATCATCGCGCTCTACGAGCGAGGTGAGCCAATCGACAAAGTGTCGGTCGCTGAAGAGCTGCGCCGGCACAAGCTGCTCGATGAGATAGGCGGCGTCGACTTCGTCGGCCAGCTGCTCAACACGGTACCCACGGCAGCGTCAGCTGAGTACTACGCTCGCGTAGTTGCGGAAAAGGCGATTCTGCGATCGCTCATTACTGCCGGTGGCCGCATCGCGGTCATGGGTTTCGAGCAACCCGAAAACGTCGATGACACCGTCGACCGCTGCGAGCAGATGATCTTCGACATCGGACGCCGCTCGTCGGGCGGATTCACGCTCGTCCGGGACCTGCTCAAGCCGGCGTTCGAGCGCATCGACACGCTCTATCATCAAAAAGGCAGCGTCACGGGTGTGCCGTCCGGCTTCGCGCGGCTCGACCAATTCACGACCGGGTTCCAACCCGGCGAGCTCGTCATCATCGCGGCTCGGCCTTCGATGGGCAAGACGTCACTGTGTCTTAACATTGCAATGAACGCTGCCAAAGGCGCTGGCAAGCACGTCGCGCTTTTCTCGCTCGAAATGAGCAACGACCAGCTCGTGCAGCGCTTCTTGAGCATGGAAGCCCGCATCGACGCGCAAGCATTGCGCACGGGCAACATTAAGGACAAGGATTGGGGCGAAATTACGCACGCCA
>DASZFB010000007.1:0-3880 GCA_035940275.1 Candidatus Eremiobacteraceae bacterium
TGCGTGCCGGCAGCGCCGGATGGAGTTCGTTATCGGCAAGCAGTTCGACGCCGCGGTCAAAATCCGTAGCGAGCACCGACAACGAAAAGTCTGCCCCCGCATTTTCGGTTGCCGCAATATCGTCGAGCGCACGCTGGAACGCCACGCGATCTCGCGACTGTGTTCCGTACGTGAACAGATCGTCGAGCACCGAGGAAACACCCTCCTTGCCTGGCGCCGTTTCGAGATCGGGGTTTGACTTGACGCGTCCAATGACGCTGACGGTTGGCGAGACAGTCTCTTGCTGGACAATCAGGCGGATGCCGTTCGGCAGCTGTCGTGAAACAGGCGTCAGGTGCGACTGCGGAACGTTAACCTGCGCGAGCGCATCGCGAGCCCATACCGGTAGCTCGACCGCTGTCGTCTGCTTGGGCGTAAACGACTCGGTGCCGCCGAACCCTTTGCGTGAAGCCGGCTGGCCAGAATTGCGCGGCGTGAGAAGACCAACAATCGCGGTATCGTTTAGCAAATAGGTGCGCGCAACCCGGTCGACATCGGCTTTGGTAACTTTTGCAAATGCTGCGACCTCGTCATCTGGTGATGATGCGCCTTGCACGGAGAGCGCTTCCGACCAAGCATCGGCTAGACCGCTGATCGAATTCTTATTGAACTCCGCTTGCGCGATGAGCTGGCGCTTTGACGCGTCAACAAGGTCCTGCGGAACACCATTTTTGAGGTAGTCGCCGATGACTGCCTTGAGGCGCAAGCTCAAAGATGCCGCGTCGTTGCCGTTGACCGCGCCGAAGACGTAACCCGAACCGGATTGCGGCAAAACTGGGCCTTGCTGGAAGCTTGCGAATAGTGCTTGGCCCGTGACGATCAACTCGTACAACGCGCCTCGCTCGCTTGCAAGGGCATTGCTCAACACTTGTGCTGCCGCGTAGTCCGGATTTTTGTAGCCCGGGAAGCGATAGGCGACAATGGCAAGTGGTACGCCAAGGTCCGAATCGAGCGCGATACTGGCGGGCTTGAGTTGACCAAGGTACACAGGCGTGCGCGGCGGCAGCGCTTTGCGTGGGATGCTTCCGAAATATTGCTTCACCTTGGCGAGGACGCTCGCCGGGTCGACGTCACCCGTGATGACGAAGATTGCGTTGTTTGGATGATACCATTCGTTGTAAAACGACTTCAGCATGGTTCCCGTCGTTTTTTGAAACGACGGGCGAGTGCCGAGTGCGTCGTGCTCGTACGGTGTATTCGCATACATGTGCACGCGCGCCGCGGAGAGGAATTTGTAGAGCGGGTTTGAGAGATCGGCCGAAACCTCTTGTTCGATCGCGCCACGCTCCTGTGCCCAGTCAGCTTCTGTGTCGAGGACGCCGCGCATGCGAATGGACTCGATACGCAGCACGAGGTCAAGATCGTCGGCGGGCACGGTATAGGAGTACTGGGTCACCGTATCCTGAGTGTCGGCGTTCATGTCACCGCCCATGCTCGCGCTAATGTCGGCAAGCTGGAACGTTGACAGGCCATTGCTACTGCGGAACATCATGTGCTCTTGCGCGTGCGCCATGCCCGGGAATCCCCGCGGGGTTTCGGCGGCTCCAACAAGATAGTTCATTTCGGTCGCGATGACCGGAGCCAGTGGATTGCGCACGATGACGACCTGAAGCCCGTTTGGCAGTGTGGCTCGAGTGACGGCAGTCGGTGCGGCGGACGAAGAGGGAGCGGCAGCATTTAAGAGCACCGCCGCCAAAGCGGCGACAGCAGTGATGACGATTCGCATGGAGTTCCTTTCTCGGTTTCGCACGTACGGTTCGCCCGTACCACCGCGATTACCCGCGGAGCAAAGGTAGTTTGTCGAATGTCGCGGTAGCCGATAGCATGCCCGATACGAATCTAGCAGACCAAGTTGGGGGACTGATCATTTTTGGCTTCGAGGGAACAAAGCCGGACGAAGTCCCCGCGGATCTCGTCGCGCAGTCGGCGGGGGTCATTCTCTTCAAGCGTAACATCACAAGCGCCGCTCAATTGCGCGCGCTCACTGATGCGATTCGCGCGGTGCCGCAAGCGGATGGTCTCGCACCTCTTATTGCGATCGACCAAGAAGGTGGCCCCGTATCCCGTCTTGCCGGCATTGGAACAACAACGCCGTCAGCCATGGCACTCGGTGCAACCCGCGACCCCGCGGTGACGCAATCGATGTACGGGATCATCGGGGACGAGCTTGCAGCGCTTGGCGTCAACGTCAACCTGGCTCCGGTTGCGGACGTCAATAACAACCCTGACAATCCGGTCGTGGGAACGCGGTCGTTCGGTGACGATCCGGCAGCCGTCAGTCTTCACGTTCGCGCTGCGATTCGCGGCTTGCGCGCCTCGGGCGTCGCATCAACTGCTAAACACTTTCCAGGCCACGGCGACACGATCGTTGATTCTCACCTCGACTTGCCGGCAGTTCCTCACACGCTCGACCGCATGCGGTCTTTGGAGCTCGTGCCGTTCGCGGGCGCAATCAGCGAGCGGGTCGATCTCGTGATGACGGCACACGTCGTTTTTCCAGCAGTTGAACCAGCGCAGGTACCCGCGACCCTGTCGCACGCCATCCTCACCGGCCTCCTGCGAAACGAGCTCGGATTTGATGGCATCATCTGCACCGATTGCATGGAGATGAACGCTATCGCAGCGCACTATGCACCGGACGAAGCAGCGGTGCGAGCCGTTGGCGCCGGGGCAGACCTCGTGCTCTTTTCGCATACCGTCGATCGCGTTCGAGTCGCGCAAGACGGGTTGCGTGGCGCCGTACGCAGCGGTAATCTACCGCAAGAGCGAGTGCGCAGCGGCCTCGAGCGCATTCGAGCGCTGCGCTCGCGACTGGCAGCATTGAAGTCGCCGGCGCTCGAGCTTGTCGGAAGTGCCGCGCACCACAATGCGGCGCTCGATGCAGCGCGGCGCGCGGTCACCGTCATTCGCAACCCAAGAGGATTGCTGCCGCTACCTGTTGCTCCGGCTGAAAGGGTGCTGGTCGTACAATTCGCCGGCGCTGCAGCAAGCGCGGTCGAGGATGATCGCGCAGTCGCTGACGGCGAAGCGGGGCACGGCGGCCGATACGTTACCGTTGTTGGGCGGGTGCTCGCGCAAGGGCCGGGGCGTATTCACGAACAGGTACGCTCCCTCGACCCGGCAGGACACGAATACAAACAGCTCCTCATGGCGTCGGGCACGGCGCATGCCGTCGTGGCGGTGACGTCGCGAGCAAAACAGCATCCGTTACAGGCGCGCGCCGTTTCAGACCTTGCGATGCTCGGGAAGCGCATGATCATCATCGCGAGCCGCGAGCCATACGATGCCGATGTGCTGCCAATGGATGCGACCGTCCTCGCAAGTTACGGTGATGACGGAAATGCGCTTCGCGCTGCCGCCGACGTTATTTCCGGCGTCAGTATTGCTCAAGGCAAGTTGCCGGTACGGCTGTCGCTCGCGACGACTCCCGCGCCTTGAGCCGCGGCGCAAAACACGGATCGCACACTCGATTGCCGCGCGCTACGCGCGTTGTCGAGCAGGCTCTTGGGCAGATTTGTTCCGCGGCCGTGCTCCATGTGCTCGCGAACGGCGAACTTATCTGCAATGAAGCATTCGGGGTCTGCACCCCGGACGGTGAAGCGGTCACCACCGATTCACTTTTTGATCTTGCCTCGCTGACCAAACTGTTTGTCGGCTCAGCGCTATTGGTGCTGCACGATCAGCGACGAATTGCGCTCAACGACTCCATCGCCTTGGTCCTGCCAGAGTTTGCCGGATTGGATCAGCGCCGTTCGCAGGTGACATACCGCCATCTGCTCACGCATACGTCCGGGCTGCCCGCGCACGTCAACTTTCGTGACGAACTCGGCGCCAGTGCCGT
>DASZFB010000008.1:0-3784 GCA_035940275.1 Candidatus Eremiobacteraceae bacterium
CAAAGACCACAGCGACCATTGATGACGGCACGGGTAGCATGCAAGCTGTGTGGTTCGGGCGGCCGTACCTTGCAAACCAGATGGCAGTGGGAAGCCGCGTTTTTGTCCGCGGGCGCGTTGAGTACACGCTGACCGGCGCGACGATGAACGTCAGCAGACATCGCGTCCTCAAGGAAGGCGAGGATTATCGCGGAGAACTCGTGCCAGTTTACCCGCAGACCGCTGGGCTCACGAGTTACGAGCTGCGCAGACTCATACATTCGGCCATGCGCCTCGCGTCCGGGGATAAGGACGCCAAGGCGGAGCTCGACCCGCTTCCCGCAGCCATCAACAAGCGCGAAAACTTTGGAGACGCCTGGCGCGCCATTACTGCCATTCACGATCCGTCGACACCGAAGCAAGCTGAAGAGGCGCGCCGCCGACTTGTTTTCGAGGAGTTCTTTTTGCTTGCGATTGCAGCAGCGCGTCGTCGCGCCGAGCGCAACGCTGAGGCTGCACCTGACTTTTCTTCGGTGAATTCCGAAGCTGCTTTGGCCCTCTTTCGGGAGGACCAAGCCAAGGCGATTCCATTCACGCTCACCTGCGCGCAAGAGCGCGTCATCGGTGAGGTGGTCGACGATCTGCGCAAACGGACCCCCATGAACCGTTTGCTGCAAGGCGACGTCGGCTCTGGTAAAACGGCAGTTGCGCTCGCGGCCATGCTCCTCGCTGCCCGCGCGGGTTATCAATCAGCGTTTATGGCGCCAACCGAAGTTCTAGCCGCGCAACAATTCAACAAGGTCGGCGCTATGCTCTCGCAAGCGGGCATCAACAGCGCGCTGCTCATCGGCGCGCTGAAGAAACGCACACGCGAGGACATCCTATATCAGCTGCGTAGCGGCGATCTTCAGACCGTCATCGGAACGCACGCGCTCATCACCGAGGACGTTGATTTCGCGAAGCTCGGTCTAGTCGTCATTGACGAGCAGCATCGCTTCGGCGTCTTGCAACGTGCCGCGCTCCGCGCGAAAGCACAAGGCTATTCGCCCCACACTCTCGTCATGACGGCGACGCCAATCCCGCGCACGCTCGCACAAACCGTTTACGCCGACTTAGACGTTTCCATCATTGACGAGCTTCCGCCGGGTAGGCGTCCGGTCAAGACATTTGTGCGCGACGATGACGCAAAACCAAAAGTGTTTGATTTCGTGCGCGACCAGGTTCAGAAGGGGCACCAGGCATTTGTCGTCTGCGCGGCAATCGATGAGTCCGACCGCGCGTTGCATTCCGCGGTCAAGCAGGCAGAAGAGCTCCGTCACAGCGCCTTCAAAGGTATCCAAGTTCAACTGCTGCACGGGCGCATGTCGGTTGCGCAAAAAGATGAAGTGATGAAGCTCTTCGCGGACGGCTTCATTAAGATTCTCATATCGACGAGCGTGATCGAAGTTGGCGTCGACATTCCCAACGCAAGCGTGATGTTAGTGCTGGACGCGCAGGCGTTTGGGCTCGCTCAGCTTCATCAGCTGCGGGGTCGCGTGGGCCGTGGCGCTGCGCAGTCATATTGCATTCTCATCACCCCGGACGGCGAGGGTGCGGAGCAGCTGCAAATCCTCGCACGCACGAACGACGGATTCGCCATTGCGGAGGAGGACCTCAACAGGCGCGGTACCGGCGATCTGGTCGGAACTCGGCAGCACGGTGGCTACGAACTGCGTCTCGCGCACCTCGTCCGCGACTATCCTATCTTCGTGAAAGCAAAGAAGGCCGCAGAAGCCGTCGTGCTCGCCGACCCGAACCTGCAGCGCCCGGAGAACCGCCGGCTCGCCGCCTTCCTTGCAGCGCAGGACCGCGACGCGGCGTTACGCGTCAGTTCCTAACGCGAGGGTGCCAAGGTAGCAAACGTTAACTGTAGCCACATGCGACTGTCTGGTGGGGAGCGCGCAGGTCAAAAGCTTGCAGCACCGCGAGGTAAGAAGACGCGACCGACCGCGGCAAAAGTGCGCGAGGCGCTTTTCGCCGTGTTGGGCAAACGCGTTGAAGGTGCGCGCGTTTTGGATCTCTTTGCCGGCTCCGGAGCGCTTGGCTTCGAGGCGATCTCACGTGGAGCCGGATCGGTGGTGTTTGTCGACAGCGATGCAGGCGCAGTGATGTCGATTCGGCGCAACGCCGTTCGCTTAATCACCGATCAGAATCGCTGGCGCATTTTGCCGATGAACGCCGTGCGAGCTCTGCGCACGCTTCGAGGAGCGTTCGACGTGGTGCTCATGGACCCGCCCTATCAGCGCGGCGCTGCGGAAGAGCTCACGATGCTCATGCAGCGTGGCCTCTTATCGGAAAATGGCGTGGTCGTCGTGGAGCATCCGAGCGCTGCGCAGGCGCAGCTGCCGTCGTCGATGCGCGTGCTCAAACAAACAAAATACGGTGATACAGCGTTGACGTTCGCGGTGCTGCGAACTGACGGTCAGGCGATGCCTGAAGAACAGGTGCAGAGCGCGACCCGTTCGCGAACAGCGCGCAGCCGCGGGTCTTATACTCGCCGGCGCCAGACGCGCAAGTAATGCCGAAGAAGACGCATTCCCCGCCGGGGACGAATCCCACGCAGTTTCTCGCGGTCTATCCCGGCAGCTTCGATCCCGTGACGAACGGCCACCTCGACATCATCCGAAGGGCGGCTGCAAACTACCCGCGCCTGATCGTCGCTGTCGTGTCAAATCCGAGCAAGAAAGCGCTGCTCAGCTTGCAAGAGCGCGTCGATTTGTTGCGCCAAGTGTGCAAGGGAATGCCGCAGGTTGAGGTCGACAGCTTCGAAGGACTTCTCGTCGATTACGTGCGCAGCCGCAAGGCTTCACTCATCATCAAAGGGTTGCGCATCGTCTCGGATTTCGAATACGAGTTTTCAATGGCACTCTTGAACCGCAGGCTGCGTGCCGGTGTCGATACGATGTTTTTGCCCGCGAGCCTTGAATACGCCTACATATCGTCCTCATCTGTGCGAGAGGTGTTCTCGCTGGGCGGGGATATCTCTGAATTCGTTCCGCCGGCCGTGCTGCATGCGATGAAGCGGCTCGACGGCCGTCTACGATTGACCAAAAAAGCCAGGGCAAAGAAGTGAATAAGAGGAGAACATCATGAGTGCATACCGCGTTATTGATAAAATGGAGATCGTCGTTCGGGAAGGCATCTGGCTTCCATTCGGGTGGCGCGCGGTAAACTCGGATCAGGTTTTGGATCTCATTGAAAAACTCCGCAGCACCCTGCCGGATGCGGTTCGTCCCCGTAAGGGCGACGGGATAGACCGCGATGTCCTGGACGGCCAGACTAGTCCATCGCTGTCGACGGAGGCGAGATCCACGGTCGACACAAGGTCGACCGCTACAACCGCCGCGGATATTGCGCGGCAAGAGCGCGAGGTTGCCGCTCGTGCGGAGTCTCGCGCCGATACGATCATCGCCGATGCGCAAAAAGCAGCTCGCGACATTCGGCGCGGCGCTGACGAATACGCCGACCAGGTGCTTGCATCTCTCGATGCGAGCCTGGCAAAGGCGCTCGCGGCAGTGCAGAAGGGCCGGCAGACACTCGCGTCATCCGCAACTTCGGGCAACGGCAAGTCACCGCGCGAAATGAGCAGTCTATAGCCACAGCTGTACCGCGGTTCGCGAACCGGCGGCGCATGGCCGCGCGAGTTGCGTGGATTATCTCATGGTTCGCGCTGCTCGCCGCCGCGCTCTTTCTCATCCCAATTCCATACATTATCTTTGGTCCCGGCGCAGCCGTCGATCTCAACCGCGCAATTATCGTTCCCGAT
>DASZFB010000009.1:0-3320 GCA_035940275.1 Candidatus Eremiobacteraceae bacterium
CGTGTGGTTTCCGTGGGTCCTGGGATCGCTGACCGCGATCGCCGCACTCCTTGTCGTGATGGTTGGCATTAGTGTGGTCGGTTTGTTCTCGAGCGCAAACAAACGCGCGAACGATGCGACCCAGACCGCCGCACAAACGAGCACCACTTCGACGACGCAAATCCCTGGGGCTGCGACCTTGACTGAGACGACGAGCGATGCCCAAGGGCGCGACAACGGCGTAAACCTTCGTCTGCAACTCACGGATCGGAGCTGGCTCTCTGTGACGGTCGACGGGAAACGCGTCGTCTATGAAACGCTTCCCGCCGGCACCGTGCGCGATTTCCACGGCGTGCGCGAGATTACGCTTCGCGCGGGCAACGCGGGTGGCGTCGTCGCAAAGATCGACGGCAAGGATTTAGGTAGACTCGGGCAAGCCGGACAGGTACAAGATCGCGTCTTTGCAGTCAAGCCTCCACCGGAACAGCTCAAGACCCTGCATGAGTGATTTTTCCTTCGACATCGTCTCGAAGGTTGATGGTCAAAGTCTCGCCGATGCGGTGAACCAAGCCCAGCGCGAGATAAGCACCCGCTTTGATTTGAAGAACTCGAAATCGTCGATCGAGCTTGCCGATTTCACGATTACCCTTGTCGCCGACGACGAGATGAAGCTGCGTAACATCACCGACATTCTGCAAAGCAAGTGCGTAAAACGGGGCGTCTCGCTCAAGGCGCTCAAGTTCGGCAAGGCAGAGCCGGCCTCGGGCGGGACGCTGCGACAAATCGTGACGTGCGCGCAGGGCATCGAAAAAGACCAGGCCAAGAAGGTCACTGAAGCAATAAAAGACGCCAAAATCAAGGTTAGCACGCAGATCCAGGACGATCAGATTCGGGTCTCGAGCAAGTCAAAAGACGACCTGCAAAAGGCAATAACCCTCGTGAAAGCCATGCCGCTCGATTTCGCGGTTCAGTTCGTTAACTATAGATAATCCCAGCATTTAACGATATAAATGTAGTGCGCCCTAAAGGATTGACCATTGGCTGATCTCGACAACATGAGCAATGTTCCTGAAGCAGTCGGCGCCGAGCTTGGCTCAGGCGAGCCGCCGGCGCCGCCAAAGCGTCGCATTCCGCGCCGCTATTTTGTCATAGCCGCCGTGCTGCTCGTCCTCTTTGCCGCCTCGTTCGGCTACGTCAAGTACAAGGGCGGCTTCGGCAACGCGCTCGCGCCTTTCTTGCCATCCCCCAACCTCGCCCAAGTGTTCGGTAAGCCCAATTTGCGCGTGCTCGTCATGGGCCTGGATGAGAACTGGACCACGAGCGACGTAGCGTACACGGCTCTCGCGCGAACCGACACGCTCCTTGCCGTGAACCTCGATTTGACCAGCAAACAGATAAGCGTGCTCTCCGTGCCGCGCGACCTGTGGGTCTACATCCCGAAGTCGGGCTACGGAAAAATCAATGAAGCCTATGGCGACGGCGGTCCACAGCGCGTGGAGGCAACCGTCGTGAAAAATCTCGCCACCCCCGCCTTCGACTATTATGTTGTTCTGCGCTTGGACGCGACGAAGAACATCATCGAGGCGCTCGACGGTATCGACGTCAATGTCGAAAAAGATATGGACTACGATGACACGTGGGGTCACCTGCACATTCATCTGAAGAAGGGTATGCATCATCTCAACGGTGAGCAGGCAGTGGGCTACATCCGCTTCCGCCACGATCCCGAGGGCGATTTCGGCCGCATGCGCCGCCAACGCCAAGTGGTGCAAATTCTGGCCAAGCGTATGCGCGATCCCGGCATCGCGGTGCACCTGCCCGCGCTGCTCGGCGTCATAAAAGACAACGTCCGCACGGATATGCCCTTCGGCAAGCTATACGATCTCGCACTCGGCATGCGCGGCGTTTCGTCCGAATCGGTGCACAGCGCAGTGTTGCCGGTGGACGTTGGATGGACCAACGGCGAATCGGTTCTCTTTGCGCAGTCTGGGGCAACGAAGATCGTCCACAAATATCTGATCGCCGGATATGGGAACGGCTTCGATCCATCGACCGTCCGCGTGAGCGTTCAAAACGGGTCGGGCACGCCTGGAGCTGCGTCCGCGGTCGCAGATTTCTTGCGGCAGCGCGGCTTCAACGTTGTGGAGACGACGAACGCCAAGACGTTCAATAATCCGAAAACGACCATCAAGAGTGCCGATCAAATCGTCGCCGGCGAACTCGCAAAAGAGCTTCAGGTCAAAGATCCGCGCATCTCGCTTGGGCCCGTCGATGGCGTCGACGTCGTGATCGTCATCGGACGCGACTATCGCATTCAGTAACCCTGTGACCTCCGCTTGGGTGCGGCGCCCACGTTTCTGGGCGCTGCTGATTGTTGCCGTCATCCTCATCATCTTTGTGCGACGGTGGATCCATCATGCCCAGCTCGAATCAATCCCCGTCATCGTGCCGCAAGCGGTGCCGGCCGCGGATATCGTCTCACCACCGGCCGGCACGGTTGCACGCCGCATGCTGCTTGACATTCGCGATGCCTTTGTGCCACCCAAGCGGCCGCGCCTTGCAGTCCTGACGTTTGACGACGGCCCCTTCCCTGTGACGACGCCGTTGCTGCTGAGCCAACTGAAAGCACTTCACGTGCCGGCGGTGTTTTTTGTGATAGGCCGAGATGCACAAGAACAACCCGCAATCACGGCGCGGGTTCTTGACGCCGGTGTCGAAATAGGCAATCACACGCAGACACATCCGGAAATGAGCGCCTTGAGCCCGTCGGAGCAAGCACAGGAGATCGCCGCCGGTGCCAATACCATTGCAACACTGACCGGTGAACGAGTGACATACTTTCGACCACCGCATGGTAACTATGACGCAACGACCATCGACGTCGCGCGCAAACAGGGCGAAATCGTTGCGCTATGGGATGTGGATCCCGGCGATTGGCGCTCCGTAACCCCGGAAGAGATTACTGCGAACGTTCGACGACACGCGCGGTCACCGGCAGTGATTCTCCTGCACAATGGCAAGCAGGCAACCATCGAAGCCTTGCCTGGGATCGTCCGAGCATACCGCGACGCCGGATTCGAGTTCGTGACGCTCTCGCAGCTGCAAGGCAGGTTGCCGCTCGATGCGATCAACGATCCGATTCGTGTGTCGATTTGATATAATATATGCAACCACCGAAACGGCAAATCATCAAGACGCGACCAAAGCAACCATACGTCATCGCGCGTATTATACTACTACTGATAGCGATCGCCGTGGTGTCAGTGGTCGCGTGGTTCTCCCTGCGCGCGCACCCTACGCACGCTCTCTCGCATATCTCGCATATTTCGTATGTAGCAGTC
>DASZFB010000010.1:0-5952 GCA_035940275.1 Candidatus Eremiobacteraceae bacterium
TGATCTCGTTCACCCACGTACGATGAGGCTCTTCCAGTGCTCCGTTGGAACCGGTGCCAAGCAGGCCGTCGATGATGAGGCTTGCGGCGCGCAACCCCGAGCGGAAGAACTCCGGCGACTGCTCGCGCAAGAAGCTCACCGAAGCGCCGAGCCCCTGCATTATCTCCAGCTGCATCCGGCATAGTTCGTTGCAGTCGGCCCCTTTTGCCGCCATGTAGATGTCAGGCTCAAAGCCGAGCTGCATAAGGTAGCGCGCCGCGACCAGCGCATCGGCGCCGTTGTTACCCGAGCCGGCGACAATTGCAACGCGAATCGGATCGCCCTCGACGTCGGCCAGAAAATCGCGCGCGAGATCGGCTACCGCGCGGCCAGCGGCTTCTGTGAGGACGATCGGAGGGATTCCAACATCCTCAATAGTCCGCATATCGGCGTTGCGCATCTCTGCGGCGGTTAGCGCGTTCATCGTGCGGCCACTTCCTCGCCGTCGTCATACGGTAGACTAATCAAACCGCCGGCGCTATCGTCAGATTCGAGGATCACGGTAGCTACAGCGCTCTGTTTTGAATGTGAGATCGTCAGGTGCATGCGCCGCACGCCGCGCGCGGCGATGAGGTGTGCAGCTCGGCCGGTCAGTTCGATGTAGGGCTTGCCGCCGGGCTCGTGTTTCACGCCGACCAGCCGCCAGGGTATCGCATGTCCAAAGGCTTTGCGCGTTGCTTCTTTGGCTGCAAATGCGCCGGCGAGGCGTTCGTGCGGATGGCGGTGCTTGCGCGCGTGCGCGACCTCGTCTGCGGTGAATATTTTCTTTGCAAATTTCTTGAGCTGTGCGGTGTCGAATCGAAAGCGATCGACTTCCGCGATGTCGGTACCCAACCCGATGATCATCGATTTAAGGTTCCAAATTGTGAGCGAGAGCGCAGACCGGAGGACTTGCATCCGACAGGTTGAAGGTTGATGCATCGAAACGCGTCTGCATCCGGGAGGCACATCCGCGCAATCGCCTTGGAGAAAATAACTCTCATTCCCATCAACGGCGTCGAATCCGATCTGTGCGAGCGGCTCGCTCCATGCCTTGAAGAACGATTCTTCCATAAGTTCGCAGTTGAAAAGCCGCTCACCCTCTCGCCCACGCAGGCAAACTCCATCCGCCGACAATTCTTCTTGAACACTGTATTCAATCGAATGCTTGCCGCCTATCCGGCGCGTGATGGCTTGCTGCTTGGCATCATGGCGAGCGATTTGTATAAGACGTCGCACAACTTTATCTTTAGCGACGCAAGTGAGACCGACCGGGTGGCGGTTGTCTCAACGTTCCGCTTGAAGCCGGAGTTCTACAACTCGTCGGCCGACGATGCGGCGTTCTTTAACCGCACGCTCAAGGAGTGCGTCCACGCGCTCGGCCACTCGTTTGGCCTCAAACACTGCTACAATACGCGCTGCGCAATGTACTATAGCCACTCAATTTACGACACCGATGCCAAGCTGACGTATTTCTGCGACACGTGCGACAAGCGCGTGCGCGCTAATCGTTAACCAAGCCTGAGTTTAACAAACGCCAAAGCAATCTGCGTCTTGGCGTCAATGATTTCGCCGCGATCGACCATTTCCAGCGCCCGCTCGACGGACACGACCTCAACGTCAATCGCTTCGTTGTCCTCCGGCTCAGCTTTGCCTTGCGAAAGACCTTCCGCAACAAACAAGTGGAGCAGCTCGCTACAAAATCCTGGTGCGGTATAAAACGACCACGTCTTGCGAATCCGCTCGCAGCGGTAGCCGGTTTCTTCTCGTAGCTCGCGCACGGCGCACTCAGTTGGGTCTTCACCACGCTCGAGTTTGCCGGCGGGAACTTCGAGCAGGTAGCCGGCGATCGCCGGGCGATATTGGCGCACAAGCACGATCGTGTCGCGCTGCGGCTGCGCAATAATGCAGACGCCGCCTGCGTGCTCGATGATCTCGAAGTTCGACCTGTGTCCATTCGGAAGTTCGACGTCGTCAACGCGGACGTTTAGGACACGGCCGTCGTAGATGCGGCGGGTACCAAGCACTTTTGTCACGAAATCGGCCTTCCATACCATCTCACCCCTTTCCTGAGGAAATCATGCGCGAAGTCGTCATCGTGGCCGCCGCTCGCACGCCCATCGGCAAATACGCCGGTGCCCTGCGCCATGTTAGGCCGGACGACATGTCCGCCATCGTGTTGCGCGCTCTTGCCGAGCGATCGAAGGTCGATCCCGGCGACGTCGAAGATGTCATGTGGGGTTGCAGCAATCAGGCGGGTGAAGACAATCGAAATGTAGCGCGCATGGCGTTGCTTGCTGCCGACTTTCCGGAAAACGTCGCAGGTGCGACGCTCAATCGCCTGTGCGGCTCCGGACTGCAAGCTATCAATAGCGCCTCGCACGCGATCGCGAGCGACTGCGGCGACATCTTCATCGCCGGCGGCGTTGAGAGCATGACGCGTGCGCCGTACGTCATGCCCAAACCAGAAGCAGAATTCGCGCGCGCTCCGCACGTCTACGACACGACGCTTGGAGCACGCATGTACAATCCCAAGCTGACCGCGAGGGGCTACCCGCCGATTAGTATGGGCGAGACGGCGGAAAATGTGGCGGAGCGCTATCGCATCTCGCGCAAAGAACAGGATGAGTTTGCTTACGCGACCCAGCACAAGACGGGCGCCGCACAACGCGCAGGTGCATTTGAGCGCGAGCTTCTTGGCGTAACAGTGCCGGGCAACGGCAAGGCGTCCTCGGAGCGCATCTTCATCGTGGACGAGCCACCGCGGCCCGATGTAACCATGGAGCAACTCGCAAAACTGAAACCAGCTTTCCGCGAAGGCGGCACGGTAACCGCGGGCAACTCGAGCGGCATCAACGACGGTGCCGCCGGGATCGTGCTCATGTCAGCGGAAGAAGCGAAGCGACGCGGTCTCAAACCCATGGCGCGTATCGTAACGTCTGCGGTCGCAGGCGTGGATCCTAACTGCATGGGTCTTGGCCCGATCCCTGCGACGCAAAAAGCACTGCTCCGCGCGAATCTGCGCATCGACGACATTGACCTCATCGAACTCAATGAGGCATTCGCGGCGCAGTCGATCGCGTGCGTGCGCGAGCTTGAGATACCGATCGAGCGCGTCAACGTCAACGGCGGCGCGATCGCGATTGGCCATCCGCTTGGATGTAGCGGCGCGCGCATCATGGTGACACTGCTCCATGCGATGGAAGCGCGTGGGGCTCGCCGTGGACTCGCGACGATGTGCATCGGCGTCGGCCAAGGCATCTCGACGATTGTTGAAAGGCCCTCATAGATGACCACCGCAACTGCGAAGTCCGTACACGAGCTGTTCATTAACGGCGAACGCGTCAAGCCAGCCTCGGGAGAATACACCGAGGTCCACAATCCCGCAACCGGTGAAGTCATAGCGTCCGTCGCTGCAGCCGGCATTCACGACGCAGATCTCGCAGTTGATGCGGCGCGACAGGCGCTGCAAGGAAAATGGGCGACCCTCACGCCGGCACGCCGCACTCGCGTACTCAACAAAATTGCCGCGCTCATCGCCGAACGCCATGACGCCCTTGCCGAACTCGAGACACGCAACAGCGGTAAGACCATCTCTGGATCGAAAGCAGAGATCGGCCAAGTCATCGAGGATTTTGAGTTTTACGCCGGCGCTGTCACTAAGATCATGGGCAATACGATTCCCGCCCCGCCGAACTTCTTTAACTACTCACTCAAAGAACCGGTGGGCGTCTGCGCGCAAATCATCCCTTGGAACTATCCACTCCTCATGGCGGCTTGGAAGGTTGCGCCTGCACTCGCCGCCGGTTGCACGGTTATTCTCAAGCCAGCATCACCGACACCATTGACTGCACTAGCACTTGGAGAAATCTGCCACGAGGCGGGTTGTCCTCCCGGCGTCGTCAATGTGCTGCCGGGACCGGGTGCTGTGATCGGCGCGCATCTTGCCGGCCATCCGGGCGTCGACAAGATCGCGTTCACCGGCGAGACGGCAACGGGACGGACGATCATGGAGATCGCGGCGTCAACGATCAAGCGCGTCACGCTCGAGCTCGGCGGAAAATCACCGAATATCGTTTTTGATGACGCGGACCTCGGTGCGGCGGCAGCCGGCGCTGTTCATGCAATCTTTTATAACGCGGGGCAATCGTGCGATGCGCGATCACGAATCCTCGTGCACGAGGCGATTCGGGATGACTTCGTCGCCAAATTTGTGGCGATGACTAAAGCGCTCAAAGTCGGCGATCCAATGGATCCGGCGACGCACGTCGGCGCCATCATCTCCAAGCGACAGCTCGAGAAGATCGAAGGCTACATCGGCATTGGTCAGCAAGAAGGTGCGACGCTTTCCTGCGGTGGCACACGTCCAGATGGCGCGCTTGCAAAAGGCAACTTCCTCATGCCGGCCGTGCTCGACCGGGTAAAAAACACCATGCGCGTAGCGCAAGAAGAAATCTTCGGCCCGGTTGCCGTCATTACGACGTTCAAAGATGAGAAGGAAGCAATCGCAATCGCGAACGACTCGATGTATGGACTTGCTGCATCAGTGTGGACGAAGGATGGCTCGCGAGCGCAACGCGTCGCAGGAGCGTTGCGATCCGGCGGCGTCGGGATCAACACCACCATTTCGATCTTCCCTGGCGTACCCTTCGGCGGCTACAAGCAATCGGGTTTTGGTCGCGAGCTCGCAATGCAGACCCTGGACCTGTACACAGAAACCAAAGGCGTCGTGATGTATACAGGTGCCAAACCCATCAACCTGTTCGGTGTTTAGCCTCGCCGCTCACATGACACCAGAGGCTATTGGCGCCGCCGCTTCAGTCGGAACGTTCGTTGTCATCGCAGTGACGGCTTTTGCGGCGCTTGTTCAATTGCGCCACATTCGGGCCGCAAATCAACTTACCGGGCTGCTTCCTTACATAGCGCGCTGGGAGAGTGATGCCGTTCAGTCGGCAACCCATTTTGTCGAGAGCGAACTTCCGGCGAAACTCAAAGAAGATGACTTCCGAGAAAGCTTGTGGTTCCGGAATCCCGATCGCAGAAAGCATCCGGAACTGAGGGTGGCCGACTGGTGCGAACAAATGGGTTCGATCATTAAGTATGACATGGTCTCCGAGGAACAGTACCTTGACCTTGCGGCCGGGTATGTGGTTTCGATGTGGGATCAGCTGAGGGAAGTTGTTGCCATTCGCCGAGCCGCAACCAACTTAGGTGCCGAGTACGAGAACTTTGAGTTCTTGGCGGTGCGAGCAAAGGCATTTGCCGCTGCGCACCCGAGCGGCAATTATCCGCGCGGCGTCGAGCGGCTGCTGCAAGATGAAGAATGGAGAACGCTTGCGCATCAGCGCAAGCGATGATGTCGATGGAGTTTGCATGACACTCTCACGCAGGAACTTTTTCGGCCTTTTGTCGGCGCTCGGCGCAGCCGGCCTGCCAATGGCCGCACATGCCGCGCTGCCACCGTGGTACCCGTTGCCGGCTCCTTTGCCAATTGGTAAAGGCCGGGCACTCGTGGTCAGCGGTGCTGGTGCGCGCGGTGCCTACGAGGCCGGTGTGCTCAAGTGGCTCTATAGAAACGTGGAGCAGCGCGGGCAACCGTTTGATGTTATCTGCGGAACGTCGGCCGGCGCAATCAATGCGGCATTCGCCGCGCAGGGCACAGCACAATCGATCCAACAAACAGAGGAACTTTGGAAGGGCATGCCCGGCGCAAATGTGCTCAAGCTCGAACCTCAAATCCAAGATGTGGTTGATGCCGGCATGCTCATGAAGGAATCCGGCAAGCATGGCTACCCTGCAAAACTGAGATACCTCGGGGGCGCACGCAGGAAGATCGCGGCTGCCGGGCCGCCGTCAGAGCTCGTCAAGTTCATGGGTTTAGTCGACGGCGCCGGCATCGATGGCCTGGTCAAGAAGTATCCGTTGAATCTCGAC
>DASZFB010000011.1:0-4717 GCA_035940275.1 Candidatus Eremiobacteraceae bacterium
GTTCGCTCCCAACCGTTCAGGTAGTACTCCGTGCTCGCCATCCCGGTCTGAAATATACTCATTGCACTCTTAGCTTGGTTGAGTGCATTCATGATGTTGCCGAACATGCCATGATGCTGGGGAGCACTGTTGGCCGAGTTGGCTGCATTCATCGCGGCCTGCCAGTCAGGTCCAAAGCTGCCAGGCTCGGGCGGCGTTTGAGAACCCATCACGAACTTAACCAGCTCGTTATATTGGATCCCGCCGGATGCAGCGCGCACCGTTTGAGGCTGGATAGCAACGACAACCGCAAAAATACCAAAAAGAACGAGGATGTTGCGAAAGCTTTTCACGCTCGTATCCCTCCAGACGTGGCATTCTACGTGGATGCGCAAAGCTCTTGTAAAGGGTGGCCTACAAACACAATGCTCGAGGCATGTCCGAGGGACAACGCCTGAGAAGCGTTAGAACGTCGCGAGTTCGTGGATCTGGTCGAGTTGTTCGGCGGGCCGGGCGATTTGACGGATGTGAATCAGCGCCGGAATGACGATTGAGGCCGATGCGACGACGAAAGCGATTGCGACGAGCCATTTCATGGAATAAGGATACCTCTATCCAGATGACCCCGAATTGAGGCGTTTGTGACAAGGCGCGGGACCCGAAGGTCCGGCGGCGTCATGGGTTAACGGACCTACATGGAAGTCGGCAAGAAAGTGCGCGCGCTGCGCTCGCTCGACCTCGGCGACGCCGGGAAGGTCGAAAAGGGCACCGTTGGCATTCTGGAGAGCATGAACAACGGGCCGTATATGCCATATCTCGTGCGGTTTCCGAGTGGCACATTCGCGTTTGAGGAAGGCGAAATCGAGGAAGTCGAGGGAGAAACCCCCGCTTCCTGAAAAGGCCCTGAAAGGCAAGATAGCAGGGCGCAGGCTGCTCATTCTCACGATGGCGAACTATACCGTATGCGAGTTCTTTTGGTTGAAGACGATCCAAGTCTATCCTCATCGCTGCGGCGCGCCCTTGAGGCGCAAAAGTTTGCCGTGACTGCAGTCACGGATGGCGAGAACGGCTTAACCGAGTTGTGCGGCAACGACTACCAAGTCGCGATCCTCGATGTACTGCTTCCGAAGCGCGATGGATTGTCGATATGTGCCGAGGCCCGGCGTCAGGGCATCTCCACCCCGATTCTCATGCTCACGGCGCGCAACGCCGTGACCGACCGCGTCACCGGGCTCAACAGCGGCGCGGACGACTATCTGCCCAAGCCGTTCGCCTTCCCGGAATTGCTCGCGCGCGTCCACGCGTTGCTGCGGCGCCCGCAAAGCGAAGTTAAGCCGCGAACGGTCGCTGTGGGCAAGCTCGCCATAGACGTGCTCCGGCACCAGACGACCTGCGAGGGCAAGGTCATCCACCTCACCCGTACCGAGTACCGGCTACTGCTCTACCTGTTGGAAAACGCCGGAATCGTGCTGACCAAGGACGCGATTTTGGACCGCCTGTGGGGCGGCGAGCACGGGGGGAACAGCAATATCCTCGAAGTCTACGTAAAGATGCTGCGACGCAAGCTGAGTTCCGCCTGCGGCGACCAGGTCATCCGGACGGTCCGAGGCGTGGGATACACCATCGACAAGACATGATCGAAAAGCGGGGCGTGATGACCAACATCGGGGCACCGCGCGTACGCCTGACGCTAGCGTATGCGGGCCTGCTCCTTCTCCTCCTCGTGATCTTTTCCATCATCGTTTATGTGCTGCTCTCAATTGTTGTTCTCCAGGATGTTGAACCGTTCCGTGACGACCCATCGATGGTCGCCGCGGCCAACGCAATGCTCAAGAATTATGCGATCAAGTTGCTCATCGCTAACGCAGCGGGTCTTGTCTTGGTAGTTGCCGTTGCCGCTTTTTTTGCGAAGATCACGCTGCGACCACTCGAGCAGGCTATCGCCTTGCAACGTCAGTTCACGAACGACGCATCGCACGACTTACGCACTCCGCTCGCTGTGATCCGCACGGAAACGTCGTGGGCACTCCATGACAGCGAGGCGCTGCCCGAAGACTACGCCGAACGCATACGCATCATCGATGAGCAGGCTCAA
Source organism: Candidatus Eremiobacteraceae bacterium (assembly GCA_035940275.1). Taxonomy (GTDB): domain Bacteria; phylum Vulcanimicrobiota; class Vulcanimicrobiia; order Eremiobacterales; family Eremiobacteraceae; genus JAFANK01. The sequence continues at coordinate 2,075 of DASZFB010000011.1, forward strand.
CGGATGCAACGGCTGATCGATCAGCTTATAACCCTGTCACATTTGGATGCTGATAGCGCGCTCGATCGGGAGCCTACCGATCTGCGCGTGGTTGTCAACGGCGTCGTCAGGGATTTGAAGCCGCTGGCTGCGGCTCGGAGCGTTGACATCAAGCTTGCTCGAGCAGAGAGTGCCGTCGTCATGGGCGACGAGCTCAAGCTCTCGCAGCTTGTCGGTAATCTCGTGGATAACGCGATCAAGCATGGTAAAGAGGCATCGACCATCGGTATATCCGTGTGGCAAAATCGCGACGTCGCATACGTCGCGGTCAGCGATGAGGGCGAGGGTATCCCAGCTGCAGATCTCGAGCGCATATTTCAAAGGTACCAAAGCCGCAACGGAGCGATGCAAAACGGGTACGGCGAGGTGCATGGTCTTGGGTTGCCGCTGTGCCGCTGGATCGCGCGCGCTCACGGCGGCGAAGTAACGGTCGACAGCAAACCGGGGAAGGGATCGACGTTCACCGTGCGACTGCCCGCGATGTCAGCGTGACACAGAGGGCAAAGGTTTGGATGGGGCAGATAGGAGTGGAACTACAATGAACAACGATTGGACGTCTTGGCTTCCTGCGAGGGTTGCCAGGATCGCTCTCGTGGCCGCCGTCGTCGCCAGTATTGGCACGACGCTCAGCCAAGGGCCCGTGCCTGCGAACGCCTCGCCACCGGCCGCCATAGAGCTGGCGGACCATGCCCTAGCATCGTCACCCGCGCTTCTTGCAGATGAGAGTCCGTACGAACTGATCGACCCGGTTGGTCCCGGCGGCATTACTCAAAAGCAAGCGGTAGGCGAAGTTACGGCTAGCACGATGATCGGCGGACTCTATAACGACAATGGGCATTTTGGCGGTGGTTACGGCCAATTTTACTTCATAACGATTCCCTCATTGGGAGGTGGCTTGCGATGAAGCGCCTCCTGATTGTAGCGCTCATCGGATGCATCGCTTTGGCCTACGCCGGTGCGGCTTCCGCTGAGGGCTTCTTCCATCGGCTGCGTGTTGATTCGCTCGTAAGCGACGGCATCGCGCTATACCATAGCGGCGACTACAAGGGATCGGTTGGAAAATTCAACGACGCGCTCTCGCTCTCGAGTGACAATGTTGAAGCGCGCTACGATCGCGGCCTCGACTACTACGCTCTGGGCGACTACAAGGCTGCGGCTGAGGATTTCCGCCAGTGCCTGAAGCTGCAGCCGGATTTCGTCCCCGCACTCTTCAACCTGGGCGTCACCGAGATCGCGCTCAACGAGCTCGATGATGCAAAGACGATCTTCCAGCAAATCATCGATGCTCACCCGTCATCCGTGCGGGCTCACTTTGACATGGGATTGTCTGCCTACATGTCCGGCCAAACCGATAAAGCGGTCGATCAATTTGCTGTCGCAGCGCTGCTCCACCCGCAGTACGTGCAGGCGCATTACGACAAGGCCCTTGCGGAATACAAAACAGGAAACTTAGTCGCTGCGGATACCGAAACGGCAGCGGCGCTCAAACTCAATAACGCCTATGCCAAGGCCTACTTCCTGCGCGGAGCAATCCGACTACGTCAGGGAAACAACACCGACGCAAAAGCGGCATTCGAAACCGCCGCCAAACTCGCTGGAGACCCGGTGCTGAAGTCGCTCTGCACGCAGATCATCGCGCAGATCGGGGCATAGACCGAGAACGAGCGTAACCAAAAACGTAGGGGCGCGAGTTGACTCGCGCCCCTACCTTCTTAATGAGACCGTTATTAATTAAATGATTGCAGTTTGAGTTTGTTGCGGACCACGGACAGCGTGGGCGATGAGATAAGCGCGATGTAATACGCGTGGATCTCGCGCGCGTTGAGCGTGGTTCGCACGAAGTCGGGTTTCGGTCCCTTGATAGCCGGCGCATCGCTGCGCTGACTCCTTTTCTCGAATGGTCCGATCTCTCGCACGGCTGCCTTCCTCTCCCAGGCTATCCCGCCAAGCGGCGGCCCGGTCAATACATAAACGTACCAACCGTCGACTTTGTTTCTCCAGCGAGACTCAGGGTTGGTGCTTGTCGAAGTCCGCCTCGTTGAAGTACCAGTCTGGTAGAGTATTCGGAAAACCGAAGTCGGAAAAGTAGTATTCGTAGTGACCGCTGTCAGAAATAAACAAGAAACGTCCCTCTCCGTCGGCCGAAGCCTGTTTTACCATCCAATAGTTTCCGATAGGCGCAAACTCAACATCCGCGACGGCTCGGCCCGAAAGCGGGCCAACGTTTCCTGAGGCGTCCGCGTGGGCCTTCCAAACCTGAAATGTGTCCACGTCTACCCATATGTCTTTCCAAGGATGTTTGGTTTCGTCTTTGACGGGTCGCAGCGCAAGATGGTACACGGAATGACCGTCATAGTTTTCGAGCCCTATATAAGAAACAACGTAGAAACGATCGCCGCTGACAAATTCGTGCGTGATGGTAGGGACGCTTGAGCTTCCCGGTGCCGGCGTTCCCACGGGTGGAGGCGGCGTGATCTGCGGCGGGGGTGTCGCATACAAGAGGATGTTGTTATCCGGCGCTGAGGGGAACGGATACCCGAAGATGGTTTCGTTTTTGCCACGCCGGCCCCGCGCCTGATTCTGCATGAGCCCCTTGCCGTCGCT
>DASZFB010000012.1:0-5792 GCA_035940275.1 Candidatus Eremiobacteraceae bacterium
TTTTTTTATCGGTGTCTTCTGATTCCGATCGACCGTGAGTCGTACTCGGCGACATTCGCGAGATGCCCAACGGTTGGGCCGCTTTGCATATCGATATTGGGCAGCATATCGAATGCGTCGAGCTTTGTTTGGGCGTAGCTCGCATACCAGGTCTGAGGATATTGCCACTGGAGGTACGACAGGAACGCGAGCGCAGCGCGGTCGTACTCGGGCACTTGTTTTGAGATCAAAAAGACAGCGAACTTTGCCATGGCGCTGGGCACCCAGGGATCGCGCGGGTACTTGTCAGCCCACGCCGGGAGCGCCGATTGGATCGCGCCGATTCGCTCGGATTGCATCGGCAGCGCCAGCGGTGAGTCGCCCTCGATCGTCATGTCGCGGATGGCGTTACGGATGCCGAGGCTACTCAATTTGTAGCGCCCGAAATATTCGTCGGCGGGAGCTTGCGTGGGCGGCAGCGGTCTCGCCAGTATTTGAAAGGAGACGATCACAAAGAGAAGCGGCCGCAGCATGCGGCCACTTCTTCCGTTCTTCTGGTGAGCCGGCCCTCTACAGGGCAGCGACTACGGTGAGTTCTTCTGACCCTTTGCAGCTGTGGCGGCGCCGGCAGTCTGTGCGCTCGTGTTTGCTGACGCGGCGGCAGGCGCTCCTGCCACTACAGGGGCAGCAATTGGCGGCGCTATCTTGTCTTTCGTCTCGTCTTTGGCCAACGCTGCCCAGCGCGACTTTTGGAATTGCGCGAACAGCATCGTGCGGCAACGTTCGGCCGCGGCATCACCTTCGGGGGTGTGCATTTGCCAGAACACGTGCGACATGTAGTACGCACGGCCAGGCAGCCACGTGTCTTGCGGGTATTTGTGCGCCCAATCGTGGAGTGCTTCTTCCGCCCACGCAAGCGACTGATAGTAGTGGCCTGCGTTCGCGCTGTCGTACTTCACATGCAGATTGGTGTCGTGGATGGTGTTGTTGATGCCCAAGGGACTGAGCTTCATTTTTCCAAAATACTCGTCCAGTGGAGCGACTTTCGACGGCGGCTGCGCCTTCGGCGCCGGTTTGGCGCCGGTATTCGTTGAAGCGAAACTCGCGGCCGACATAGCGATCATCAGCACGGCTATAAAAGAAAGCAAAGCCCCATTTTTCATATTACACAACCTCACGAGGTGACGAGCGCACCCATAGCTAGTAGTATATGAGGACGCGCGTAGCCAGACGAGTGCGTGGAATCACGGTTCGGGTCGCCTGTGCACAAATTATGGCACGGCCGATCACCCAGGCGAAGCTGGCACTGCGTGACGTCCTTGCAGCCATCCGTGACGCAAAGCGTCATGAGGCCGATCTCGTCGTTTTGCCAGAGTGCAGCTACCCCGGATACGTCTTGCTTGACGCCAACCCATACCGGCACAAGATTTCATCCGATGTCGAGGCGCTCGCTGCGGTAGCACGCGAAGCCAGACGCTGTTCGATCGACGTGTGCGTCGGCATAGCTCGGCGGCGCGGTGATGGCAAACTTCGCAATGAAGCGGTCTACATCGATGCGGACGGCGACGAGGTGGGCTCGTACGCGAAATGCCGGCTTTGGAATTTCGACAGACGCTGGTTCGCACAGGGCCGCGCGCTGCCGGTGTTGAGCTCTCGTTTCGGCCCGATCGGCATGATGATTTGTGCGGATGGGCGCAACCCTGAGATTGCGAGAACCCTGGTTGCAAGCGGCGCTTCATTGATTTTAGATCCCACCGCGTGGGTGGGATCAGGTCCGACGCACGAAGCAGTTCGTAACCCGCAGGCTGATTACGCGCTGCGCGCTCGCGCCGTGGAAAACGGAGTGTGGATCGCGGCTGCGGATAAATGCGGCTCTGAACTCGGAGCGGTGCATTATGCGGGCCGCAGTCAAGTGGTTTCGCCGAGCGGTGAGATCGTTGCAATTGCCGATTCGACGATGCCACAGCTCGTCACCGCAACCGTGCGAATGTCCGTGCCGAAACCATTCGTTGCCGCGTTGACCGATGCCGATCGCAGGACGTTGTGCGCGCGCCCGCACCAAACCCCCAACCTGACGCGCGTGCCGCCGCGTTTGTGGATCGGCATCTATCAAAGCGCGCAGGGGCGGCCTGATGACCGGCTCGCGCTGCGCGCAATTGCCGTTCAGGGTGCGCACGCCGTTATCCGTACCGGAGCCACTCCAGCCGGCGTTAAACGCGCGCTCAGTCATGCGCGAGGCCTGCGCTCCGCCATTATCTTGAGCACGGACATGATGGCGCCCGAGCCGGCACGCGCTGCCGCGCTGCGCGGCGCCGATCTTTTGGTCTGGCTGCGTCCGCCGCGGCGCCTCCCTATTTTGGAAATTGCACGAACGCGAGCACTCGAGAACCGGGTATACGTGGCGCTGTGCACGCGAGCAAACGATGACGTTGCCGCCTGTCTCATCGGCCCCGACGGCTCCGTCACCGGCAGCGCGCTCGTCGGGAGCGCAACCGGGTTCGTGGGCGTTGTTGACACGATATTAGCGCGCCGAAAGGAACTCGTCCCCGGCACCCAAACGTTTGCCGACCGTATGCCAAGCATCTATCGCTGGCTCGACACAAGCGTCGCGCCCGCAAAGCCTCACCGATAATGTCCGATTATTCGCCCCGCGAGTCGCTCGAACACGAAGATCGCGCACGCGAGCTGTTGGAGCACGTCGAGCATCAAGGCATGCGTTTTGTGCCGTTAATTGCGGCCGTGCTCGCGGTCTTAGCCGGTCTGTCGAGCCTGTATGCCGGTCGTCTAAGCGAACGCATACTCACGCTCAAGAACGAAGCGGTGCTGCACGAGGTCACAGCGAGTGACGTGTGGTCGGAATATCAAGCGGAATCTGTCAAGGCGCACCTCTATGACATCACAGCGCAAACGCATCCCGGAGTGCAGGGCGCATCGTGGCGCGCCAAGGCCGCACAATATACAGCGGAAAAAGCACCGCTAATGCGCGAGGCGCGTCGAAACGAAGCCGCACGCGATCAAGATCTGAAAGAGTCAACCTTAACCGAGCAGCGTAAGGTACGCTTTGACATTGCGGTCGCTCTCTTTGAAATTTCCATCGTCCTTGTGTCGATCGCAGCGTTAGCGCGGCGTCCCTGGTTGCTCGCGTTCGTCGCGGTTGGCGGCGTTACGGGCCTCGTGTACGTCATACGCGGACTCTTGCCGTGAGGCGTGCCGGCGCCCTCATTTTGATCGCCGCGGCTGTTGCCGCCATTGCGCTGGCCGAAAGCTCGAGCCGCAGTCAGCCCCGATCCTTCGCACCCCGCTTTAGCGTCTTGCCAAACAGCGGGAAAGTCTTCATTGGGAACAGATTACAATTCCACACAGCGCTCGTCGGCGCCACGCAACGAGGGGACGTGCGCTGGTCGGTCGTCGGGCCTGGCTCGATCGACAGCAGCGGGCTCTATCAAGCGGCTGACATACCCACAACTGCAGACATCGTCGCGGATGCCGGGTCCGGCGTCACGGATTCGGTCTCGGTTGCTTCGGTCAAGCCTCCGCTGCCCGGCCAGCCGCTCTTGCTCTCAACCTGTTATGAAGATGGTACGATCAACGTTCACGATGCGCGTTCGAGGGCGCTCGCCGGTGCATTCAGTGTCGGTGGGCGAACGGCCGGCATCGCAGTCGATGCGCGAGCACGCCGTGCCGTGTTTGCAGTCGACTCACAGCTCATGGCAGTGGATCTTACAAGCATGCGCTGGCGCGCCTCCGTGCCGGTCGCCGGTGCGCGTTTTTCCGAAGTCGCGTTGCTCGCTTTCGGCTACTTCGCAACGACCGACAACCTCGCGGAGCCTGGTCACCCGGGCGTGCGCGTCTTTCGTATCAATTCGTCGGGCGTGCCGATACTGGTCTCGTCAGTCGCCGCGGGTGAAACGCCCGAGGGCATCGCCGCGTCCGACGGCGGCCGCACGTTTTTCGTTACGAGCATCAATAGTAATGAAGTGATGCGCTTCAAGCTCGATGCCAACGGACGAGTAGCGCAAAATGGGAGTGCACGGACGGCCACGCGTCCCTTCGGCGTCGCGGTTGATCCCATCCATCACTTGCTTTTCGTCGCGGACAACGATACTGCAACGCTCAGCGGATCTCGCGCCAATCCAGGTTTGGAGCAATTCAGTTTGCCCAGCATGCGGCGCATCGGAAATATTATGAGCACGGGTTCGACCGCCTCGCTACCGCTCGGCGTCGCGGTCGATCTGTCGACATCGCGACTTTTTGTTACCAATGAGGGGTTGGCCGATGTCGCTGTCTTTGCTCTGCCATCCCTGCATCGCATCGCCACGCTCCCGGTAGCGCTGACACCCTGGCTGCCCTTCGTCGATGTCCAACACCACAGACTCTACGTTCCAAACGCGCGAGCGAATTCAATCAGCGTCTACGACACTCGCTCGCTGCGCCCCGTCGCTGCGGCTGTGCCGACGTGCACGTACCCGACGTCGGTTGCGATGTATGGAGGTACATGATGCGCGCGCTCTTTGCGACGAAGACCGGGGGTGACGATCCGCTAGCGAACATCGAGATCGGCGACCGGCCGACGCCCACGCCGAAAGCCGGCGAAGTGAGAGTTCGCATGCGGGCAGCAACCTTGAACCGGCACGATCTGTTCACGCTGCAGGGCATTGTCGGCTACCCGATCACGTTGCCACGCATCATCGGTTGTGACGGCGTTGGGGTCGTCGACGAGTACGGACCGGATCGGCCGGCCGGCACGCCCGATCCAGGCAGCGAGGTTGTGCTCTACCCGCTCACCTTTTGCGGCGAATGCGACGCCTGTCAAGGTGATGACCCGATGTTGTGCCGGTCGTGGACATTGTTGAGCGACGGGCCGCTCGAAGGCACGTTTGCGGAGTTCGTCGTCTTGCCGGCGCTTCACGTGATTCCAAAGCCGCCGCACTTGTCAGACGTCGAGGCGGCAGCACTCGGGGTCAGCATGCTCACCGCGTATCGCATGCTCTTCGTTAAGGCGGGTTTGCGTCCGGGTCAAAGCGTGCTCGTGCAGGCTGCGGGTGGCGGGGTTGGTACGGCTGCCGTTTCGCTTGCCGCCGCAGCGGGCGTTCGCGTTTTCGCATCATCTCGGTCTGAAGCGAAGCTTGCGCTCGCCCGGCGCTTAGGAGCGAGCGACTCGGTACCCGCAGGCAAGGACGCTGCCAAGGCTATCCTCCGCTTGACCGGAGGTAATGGAGTAGACGCAGTTATTGAGACGGTGGGCGAGGCAACATGGGGCACGAGTCTTCGCGCGGTCCGTCAAGGTGGCGCCGTAGTGGTAGCCGGCGCCACGGCAGGTCCCAACCCGCCGGCCGATCTCGGCCGAATTTTTTGGCGGCAGCTTCGCATCGTGGGCTCGTCTATGGGTACACTCCCCGAGTTTCGCGCTCTGCTGAGCACCGTCGCGAGCAAGGACCTCCGGCCTGTAATAGATTCAACCTATCCTTTGAATGAAGGTCGCTCAGCATTCAAACGGTTGGTAAGCGACGAGCACGTGGGCAAGATTGGGCTGCTCCTCGCTTAGATCTGCCACTCCCACGAATTCCAAAAATCACTGACGCTCGGCGCCGGCTTGAAGTTGCGCAAATCCGTGTTCACCACATCGATGTTGGCGCGCCATACGATCGTGTGAAAAGGAACGGTCTCGTGAAAGCGGCGTTGCATGAGCACGTAATATGGCCGCCGCTGCGCGCGCTCGTAGTGCGCTTGGCCAGCGCGCTCCCAGATGCCGATATCTGCATCTCTGCAGCGGCTGTAATTCTCACCCTGGGGCGGCAGCTCGTCGGGGCCTC
>DASZFB010000013.1:0-2753 GCA_035940275.1 Candidatus Eremiobacteraceae bacterium
AAGAATCTCGCAGCACAAGCAGTCGACGGTCTCAAGGCAACGTCGCGCGGGCCGGAGATGGTCGAGCGCGGGCTTGCCATCGGCACATCGCTTGCGCCGATTATTGGCTACGACGCAGCGGCCGCCATCGCGAAGGAAGCCGCCAAGAGCGGAAAAACCATTCGCGAGGTTGCACGCGAGAAGACCAAGCTGAGCGACGCGGAGCTCGAAAAGATTCTCGACCCCGCGCTCATGGTTGAGCCAAGCGCGGACCGCGTTGGCGCCGGCGGCGGCTAAACAGACCTTTGAAGCAACGGACCTTTAGGTCCGTTTAAGGAACCCTCGCCGAGTGGCCATCAAAAACGTCGGACTGATAGGTGTGGGTGCTATGGGGGAGCCCATGGGCGAGTCGCTTATCCGCGCTGGCTTCTCGCTGCGCGTCTGCGCTCACCGCAGCCGCGAACGCATCGAACGGCTTATTGGACTCGGTGCAATCGAAAACAAAACTCCGGCCGACGTCGCATCTGGCAGCGACGTCGTTATCACGATGGTGCCCGACGCTCCGCAGGTAGAAGAAGCGCTCTTCGCACCTTCCGGTGTCGCGACGGGTTTGCGTGAAGGCGCCACCGTTATCGAGATGTCGACCATCTCGCCGGTCGCATCTCGCTCTTTTCACGAAAGGCTAACGCAGCGTAAAGCGCACATGCTTGACGCGCCGGTATCCGGTGGGCCATCGCGCGCAAAGACGGGCGAGCTGACAATCATGGTCGGCGGTACTGCGGAAGACTTCGCGCGCTGCGAGCCGGTGCTGCGCGCTTTGGGCAAGCCGACCCTCGTCGGCGCGGCCGGTATGGGCGAAACTTTTAAGCTGGTCAATCAGATCATCATTGCCAATATCATGATTGCCGATGTTGAAGGTCTCGTCTTTGCAAAGAAAGCCGGCGCGGATATCACACTACTCCGTGAAGTGTTGGGCACGGCAACAGCCTCAAACTACTTGCTCGACAAGTGGCTGCCGAAGGCCTGGCTTGAAGATCATCATCAAGGAGGCTTTGCGCTCGATTTGTTGCGCAAAGATCTGCGCGCCGCGCTCGAGGCAGCGAAGACGATGAACGTGCCGGTGAAGACATCGTCGCTTGCTTACGAGCTGTACACGCAGGCTTCCGATGAGGGTCATGGCGCCGAAGATTACAGCGTGGTCGCCGACGTCTACGAACGGGCCGCGGGAATCCGCGTGGCCGATTCGTGAGATTTCATATCTTTGTGGCGCTCGCTGCCATCGCGCTAACGACGAGCTGCACGCGCATATCAACGCAGACAAGCGTGACGCACGCCGGCAACCCTTGGACAAAGCACGGAATTCTGCGGGTCGCCGCCTACGACGAGCCAGACAACCTCAACCCAATGATCGGAAACCAGCAAGCGGAGGTCGACCTCTCGTTGCTGTGGGGTGCGTACCTCTACCGGTTCAACGATAAAGACCAGTGGGTTCCCGAGCTTGCGACGAACGTGCCGACGCTCGCAAATGGTGGCATCAGCGCGGACGGGCTGCGATTCACATACCATTTACGCAATGGTGTCAAGTGGCAAGACGGCGCGCCCTTCACCGCCGACGACGTGATATTCTCGTGGCAGCAAGTCATGAATCCCCGCAACAACGTCACCTCCCGGGGCGGGTACGACGACATCACACGCATCGAGAAAACGGGCGATGACACCATTGTCGTGCACCTGCGCAAACCGTATGCTCCGTTCCTATCGGCCTTTTTCTCAATGGGCGGCACGCCCATGTGCATTTTGCCAAAGCATCTGCTTGCTCAATATGCGGACATCAATCAGGTCCCATACAACAATCATCCTATCGGCGCGGGCCCGTTCAAGGTCGAGAGTTATGAGAAGGGCAGCATGATTACCCTTGTCGCAAACCCGTCGTATTTTCGCGGGCCGCCGAGGCTACAGAAAATCTACTGGCACTTTATTCCCGACACAAACACCCTCATGACGCAAATACGCACGCACGAAATCGATGCGTGGTTTGCGACTATCACGCAGTACGTGCCGTCGGTCCAGCACATCCCAGGAGTCAAGCTTTACTACACGCCGCTGACTGCGTACAGCATGCTCGGGTTCAACGTGACGAGACCCATGCTCAGCGACAAGATCGTCCGTCAGGCGTTGGCATACGGTTTGGATCGGGTGTCGATCCGCGACAAGGTGTATCACGGGGTACGTCCCCTCCAGTACACCGATCAACCGTCCTTTCTGTGGGCCTACAATCCGAATGCCAAGCACTACGACTATGACCCGGCGCGGGCAAGCGCCATGCTCGAAGGAGACGGTTGGAAGCTCGCAAGCGACGGCTATCGCTACAAGAATGGGCAGCGTTTGACCGTCCAAATCGTGACCATACCGGGCGGCAGCGGAGGCGACAATGCGATCATTCAACAAAGCTGGCAACACATTGGCGTGGAAACACCCATCAAGATCGTAGCAGGGCCGCTCTACTTTGCGAGCTACGGCGCAGGTGGTGTCATTCAGAGAGGCCATTTCGATGTCGGCTACTTCGGTTGGTTCAATGGCGCGGATCCGGACGACTCACTCCTGTGGATGTGCGATCAAATGCCGCCCTATGGCCAAAACGCGTATCGTTTCTGCAACCGCGAGCTCGATGCCCAAGAACGCATCGCGCTAGGCTCATACGATCAGGAAACGCGCAAGCGCGCTTACTTCAAGATTCAAGACATCCTGACTGAAGAAGAGCCGGTCATCTTCAT
>DASZFB010000014.1:0-10790 GCA_035940275.1 Candidatus Eremiobacteraceae bacterium
TTTCCACCCGTTTTGCTGCGGTAGACGCGGAGCTTGCCTTCGGGCGGATAGTGCTCGGAGTCGCTTTTGATCGGCACAGCATAGATGGTCTCCGGCTCGTGCGCGTGCACTTCGATCGGAAAACCGAAATCACTCGGTAAATTGCCGCTGACCTCGTGCCATGACTCGCCGGCGTTGTCGCTGCGCATAACATCCCAGTGCTTCTGCATGAACAAAACATCCGGACGCGACCGGTGCATCGCGATGCGGTGGACGCAGTGTCCAACCTCGGCATCCTGATCAGGGATCTGTTCGGAACGCAGGCCGCGATTTATCGGCCGCCACGTTTTGCCGGCATCGTCACTACGGAACGCACCTGCCGCTGAGATGGCGATAAAGATCCGCTCGGGATGGCTTGGGTCCAGTAGGATCGTATGCAGACACATTCCACCCGCACCAGGCTGCCAGGCCGGCCCAGACTTATGTGTTCGCAGTCCGGGCAGCTCGTGCCACGTTTGACCACCATCCGTCGTGCGAAAGAGAGCCGCGTCTTCAACTCCGGCGTACACTGTGTCCGGATCGTTCAGCGATGGTTCGAGATGCCAAACTCGCTTGAACTCCCATGGGTGCGGCGTGCCGTCGTACCATAGGTGAGTGCCGGGGACACCATCGTAGGTGAATTGGTTCCCTACCGGTTCCCATGTCTTGCCGCCGTCGCTCGAGCGTTGGATCAACTGCCCGAACCAGCCGCTGGTCTGCGATGCATAGAGGCGATTGGGATCAGCTGGTGATCCCTTGACATGGTATATCTCCCAGCCCGCGAAGTGCGGCCCGCTAATATCCCATCGCTCGCGCTTCGCATCCGACGTCATGATGAATGCACCCTTACGCGTGCCAACCAACGCCCGTACTCCGCTCATCCCAACTCCTTCGTCAGCTTCGCGCCGGTCTTTGAAGCCGGCAGATGGGCTCCTCTTCTCGCCACCACTTAGTATTCGCTCCTTTGCCTTAACAAAAAAGCCGGTCTGTTGTGGCCGGCTCTAATATCTTCTTGTTCGGGCTTTGCTACCCTTATATCGGAGTTGCCACGAAGTCAAACGTTTGCGGAAATGTCGTTGATAATGGTAACAGGCGCTGGGCTGAACCCACAAGCGTTCCGTTTGTTTGCTTGGCAGCGTTAATGTGGAAGTCACCGTCGCCGAAACTGAGCCAATACTGACCATTCTCTAGCGAGCCTGAGACGGCTACGGCCGGTCCAGAATAATCGGGGAAATACCAACCTTGGACTATGCCATCAGAAGCCACCGTCAACTTCAGCGTACCGGCTATGTAGCCAGGCAGCGACATTGGAGTAGTTTCTTGCAGTTCGGTCTTGTACGTGACTTGCGTGTTTCCGGCCGCAGCAAACGCTGAGGCAGGCGCGACGAGCGCGAGGGCCGCGCATATCGCGATGAATGTTGTTTTCAGTTTTCCGTCCATAGTTTTCACCTTTGATCTAATGATAGTTTACCACCCTGGTAGTTCAATGATACGGGACGGCGCTGGGGTGAGCCTGAGATTCAAACCCCGATTTCGACTAATGCTGCAAGCAAGGGAGGGGACAAGCTCCCGTGGTACTGTCAATGGAATCTTGAGCCAATCATGTTGCTGTCGAATGCTTTTCCAACTCGATGATCGATCGGGGTAGATGTGTTTTCGTAGTGTAGAGAGATAAAATAAGAGTACGAAGCCTCTGCGCCGATCATCCGCAGGGGCTTCTGTTCGTTTAAGCGGGCTTCAGCTATTCGAGAGGGGACGTCAATGCAACCTAGGGCAATGAGCGTAAGATACAGCATCGTCGTTCTTGTGGCGTGCGTGGTCGCGATCGCGTCGAGCGCATCGAGCATCGCCGGTACGACGGGCGGAGTAAGCGGTCGAGTCGTCGACGCCGCAACGAGAGCGCCACTATCCGGCGCGCACGTGGAGGTTGTGTCACCGTCTGGTTCTGCGTCAGCTTCGACGGATGCGAAGGGCTACTACACGTTCCTTTCTCTCGCCCCTGATACGTACACCATTACCGTCAAGCGCGACGGGTACGAAATCTTTAGCGAGAGCGGCCTCACCATTCAAGCGGACACGCACCAGAATCTCAACATTGAGCTCGTATCGACGGTGCGGACGATCGGACGAGTTATCACTCGATCGCAGTCGAGCTTGGTGCGCCCCGGTCAAACAATCGATCTATATTCGGTGAGCGCAGAGACCGCTAAAGCGGCGCTGCCGCTCGCGGGTCCGGGCGGCGTCGACATGGCATATGGCGCGCTAGCAACAATCCCCGGCGTCTACGTTCCTCAAGGCCAACAAGGATGGTGGCAACCGATCTTCATTCGTGGCGGCGATCAGGACCAAATCGGATACGAGCTCGATGGCGTAGCAGTCAATCGATCCTACGATAATGCACCACAGTCACTTCTCACCAGTGTCGGTCAACAAGAACTACAGGTCTTCACGGGTGGAGCCTCAGCAAGTTCCGATGGGCAAGGCATCAGCGGTTATGTCAACCAGATTGTAAAAACCGGTTCGCGCACTCCGTTTGGGTCAGTGACGTACGGGTTCGGGTCGCCTATCGGTTATCAAAAGGGCGCGGTGGAGTACGGTGGGGCTTCATTCGATGGACGGCTGACATATTATGTTGCCGGTTCGCTCGCCGATCAATTCTATCGTTACGCCGATCAGTGGAACGGCACGAGTCTCAATCAGTCAGGCTTCTTCTTCCCCTCGTTCCAGTTCGGGCCAAGTGGGCCCATCGATCTTGTGGGCATCACGCTCGGCGCCTCCGAAACTCGCGATCACGAAGCTATTATCAATCTCCATTACGCTCTGCCGCACGCGCGTGATGGTGGAAGCGATGACATTCAGCTCTTGCATGTGGAAAGCGATCTCCACACATTTACGTACGGGTCGTTCAACGACTTTGGCGGCACGTCAACTTTCGGCACAACATTTTCATACCCAGATCAGTTCATCTACACCGGCCCAGTATTCGCGCCGCTCAACCCGGCGCTCGTGGGTCAGTATGTTTTTCCCAACACGCCAAACGCCGGACGAGCATTTCAAAGCGCTGTTCCCCCAAACTTGCGCGCCGTTGCGGACAACGGATTCAGCCTTACAAAAGCGCAGTACCAACACAACATTGGGACTCGCGCGTACCTGCGGGTAATGGGTTTTAGCACGTATTCGAACTGGTTCATTCAGGACCCGGTACCCGTGCCCGCAACGCTCCAGTATATTCTCCCCGAAATTACATTCGGCGGCGTCATCAGCTTTGCCGACCAGCTTAGTGATAAACATCTGCTCACGGTGACCGCGTCAGTCGCCAGCTCTCGAGAGTACCGCTACACGACGGGCTCGCCGTTTTTGCAGGGTGGCGGCAATCTCGCAAATGGCACGATCGGTGGGAGTTTCATCGGGAACTTTGGCGGCGCGTTAGTCGGCAGCTACACAGACGGCACGCACTGCTATGACCCGGCCGGCATCAACGGCCCCGCAGGTTCGTACACGAGCTGTTTTTCATCAGCTTCGCAGTCGAACCTCGATGTGAACACCGGGCTATTCCTTCCGACAGGCCCTAGTGTCGTGCTGCCAATCGCTCCACCAGGATCACCCGCCGCACTCCATGGCGCGCGTTGGGTAGCCACCGAAAACACCTTCGGAGGCCTCATCAATGAGGTGAGTCCTATCCTTACCGCCGGCTCAGTTGACGATCGCATCCAGCCGAATGATCGACTCACAATCGATCTCGGTGCGCGTGTCGAACGCTACTATGATCGCCTCGTGAACGAAGCTAACGGCTATCCTGCGCGACCATTCTGGTTCAATGCGCGCAACAGCGAGTTTTGCGTTGCCACCGCCAATCTTGCGCAGTCACAACGAACGATCGATCCCACGACCGGTGTTGCAAGCCCGTGCGCACCAGGGACGACTCCGGTTAATCTCAGCCTCTCGAACTCGTCAGCGGAGTCGAACTCGGTCTTTGAGCCGCGTATCGCCGGCACGTATGAGATCTCAAGCGACTCAGTGTTACGTGCCTCGTACGGCATTTATGCGCGACCTCCGAATGCATCATGGGTGCAGTATGGAACCCTACAACAAGATCTCGCCACCCCGATGTTTCAGAAGTTTATTGCGTATGGCTTTACATCACCGCAGCACAATCTCACGCCGGACATCTCGCACAATGTCGACCTCTCGTGGGAACAACACATCCGCGGAACAGACATGAGCTTCAGTATCACGCCGTATTACCGCGGAACGCTTGGGCAGTTCGAAAATATCTTACTCGACACGAGCGGTAATGAGTCGGGCGTGAACGTGGGCAGCGAGAGATCAACGGGGGTTGAGCTGGCGTTTCATAAGGGTGATTTTGCGCGTGACGGCATTTCAGGGATTTTTGCATTCGCTTACAACCATAGCCGTTTCCACTACGCAAAGTTTGCAAGCGGCTTCAACGTGCCCGACTTGATCAACCAAAAGATCGCGCAGTACAACGCATACACGTCGGCATGCGCCCCGGGTGGCAGCGCCTTTGGGAAGTCGCAATTTGGAACGCCGCTTTGCGGCACCACAAGTAACGGAGGAACTGCGGCCGTATGCTTCACATCAGGTGGAGCACCCGATCCGACGTGCTCATCTCTTGGTCACGTCGTCAACCCGTACTGGACAAGGCCGACGCAAGGCTTCCTGGATCCTAACGGCGACTACGCGCCCTATGACGTTATCCCCGATCAACAGCTTGCAGCGGGTAACGGTTTTGGGCCACCCGTGACCGCTACCATCCTTTTGCAGTACAAGCGTGACCGATTCACAGCAACGCCATCCATCGTCTACAGCTCTGGCGCGTTCTATGGTGCGCCGCTCTCGACAGTCGGCGACGACCCTGCAGCCAACCTTTCATCGCAGATTCCAATACCAAACGACTTCACGGGCGCTTTTGACAACATGGGTGCATTCATGCAGCCGTGGAGGCTAAGCGGAAGCCTCCAGCTTGGATACGCCGTGACATCGCGTGCTCAGCTTGCCGTGACGATGACCAACATCTTTGACTCCTGTCATCAGCGCGGATATGCGTGGGATCGCGCAAACTTCTGCGCCTACACGACGCTACCGTTTGGTCAAGCGCCGAACTCGAGCACTCATACGAGCGCCGCCGGTGATCCAAACTACAAATATCCTTACACAGTTCAGAACGGGAACAACAATACACAATTCCTTGGCACCAAAATTCCGTTCCAAGCATACGTCACGTTGCAAGTAAAACTGTAAGGGGGCGTGTTCGTACGTTAACTTGAACCGGCGAAACCTCGCGCTCGCAGTTGGCGTACTTGTGGCGCTTCAAGTCACCGGCTGCGATCACAATCGCCAGTCGAGTGCCGCGCGCACGTTCGTCATTGCTCAAACGTCTGAACCGCGGACGCTCGACCCGCTACTAACCAGCGGCTACACGGCTGAGGAAATCGGATCTCTCGTCTACTCCTATCTCTTGCGAATTGACTCGCATGGACAACTGGAGCCCGACCTCGCCGCGCGCGTACCGACGACCGCGAACGGTGATATTTCACGCGATGGCAAGACCATCGTGTACCATCTGCGTCACGGCGTTCGCTGGGAGGATGGCTTGCCGTTTACCGCTGACGACATCGTTGCGACCTTCCGCGCTATCATGGACGCGCGCAATCCAGTCCCCACGCGCTTGGGCTATGACCGAGTCGCTGACATTCGCGCGCTTGATCCGACGACGCTGCGTGTCCGACTGCATCAGCGCTTCGCACCCTTTCTCACGTATTTCTTCGAAACCGAAAGCTACCCGATTCTGCCCGCGCACGTGCTTGCACGAACCGGGTCTCTTGCCGGATCGACTTTCGACGCAACACCAATCGGCACGGGCCCGTTCCGCGTCAAAACGTGGAACCGGGGAGACCGGCTTGACCTAGAAGCCAACGCTGATTATTTCGGCGGAGGGCCGAAGCTCGCTCGTTTGCGTGTCGAGTTCGTACCGAACGCCCAAACGATTGTGCTGCGCTTGCAGACTGGTGAGGCGGATGCGTATCTAGCCGCTGACCCATTTGTACTTGACCAACTGCGCTCGAATACCAGGCTCGCACTGAATATCGTGCCGATCTATGGCTTTCTTTCGCTCAGCATGCAGACCCGCAACGCCGCCCTGCGTAACCCCGCGGTGCGGCGGTCGATTGCACATGCCTTCGATTTTGGCCGTGACATCACGATCGCATCCCACCACACAATGGATGCGCGAGACGCACCGCGCGGTCTTTTCACGTGGGCTTATGTCGCGCGCCAAATTCCGCCATCGACAGCTCGCGTGCCGGCGAGTCTGACGCTCTCTATTGATGGCACACGCGCGCTCGAGCGGACACTCGCCGTGATCATGCAAGAGGAGGCGCATCGCGTGGGGTCCTCGATCGTGATTCGCACATACGCGCCACAACAGTTTGAGGCGACCGCGGCGGACGCTGGCCCGCTCGCTTCCGGCAACTATCAACTCGCGCTCCACGAAGTCCTCACCGGAGCCGATCCGGAAACGTCGTGGATTCTCTCGTGTGCGCAGACGCCGCCCACGGGCTACAATATTACGCGCTACTGCGATCCGCGGGTCGATGAGGCGCTCAGCGATGCGCTTTTGAGCAGCGATCGCGAACGTCGCGCACGTGACTATGTCATCGTGCAAGACGCCTTGGCGCGCGACGTTCCTTTTGTGGCCATTGCACAGCTACGCGAGATTGAGGCAATTCCGATTGGGATGCGAGGATTCGAACCGAGTCTCGAGACTCCGTTCTACCACGCAGAGCGCTGGCAGCCTTAGTGTCTGCGGCGAAAGAGTTCGCTGCGAAGACCTTCCTGACCACGCGCCATCGACCACTCGTGGTTTCCGGCAAGAAATGGTCGAGCGATCGGCGAGAGCAATCGAAGGAACGGTTTTTCGAGGCGCACACGCCATTCGTACTCGACGTCGACGCCCCCAGCGCGCGCGACGAGCCGCCAGATGCCGGCGCCGATCAGATCTCCGGTCGACGTTAGCGTTGATCCGTTCGGATAATCTACTTTCACCACCGTGTATGTGAATCGCAGCGTATAGGGCAGCCTTGCGCGACACTCGCAATTGGCAACCTGGCCCAACCCATGACCGCTGCCAGGTTGCACAATGGTCACCTTCTTGAAAAGCTGCGGCCACCAGCGCGGGAAGGATGCGGTGTCTTCGATGATGTCCGCGACTTCCCCAATCTGTGCATCCGCAAACCGCCAATGCGTAAGGAACGAATACTCCTGCGCCGGCACCGATTAATTGTGCGCTGCGGCTAGCGCTTGGAGCTCTGTGCGGATTTGCGGCTCGGACATTTCGCCGACTCTGTAGGCCGCTACGTTGCCATTCGGGGAAATAAAGACGTGCAAGGGCAGGCCGATGAGACCATACGAGCCGCCGACGTCGCCGTTGTCGTCGAGCGTCACGCGATACGGCACGTGGTATTTTATTGCGAACTCCTTCGCCTTATCTGCAGATTCGAGTACGTCCACGCCGACGACGACAATGTTGCGCTTGGAATATTCCTTCGACAACGTACCGATGTAAGGCACTTCTTGTTTGCACGGCTCGCACCACGACGCAAAAAAGTTGAGATAGACCGCGTGGCCTTTGAGGGCGGCAAGCGACAAATTTCCGTTGCCATTGACGACGACTGGAAGCGAAAAGGCCGGAGCCGGCGCCCCGCGTTTCGGCGGCGCGGCGGCCAACGCAACGCTCGCCAGCAGAACGATCAATGCGGCGAGCGCGAGCAGACCTGCGGTCAGCTTTGCGGGTGTTTTTTGAGCCATTCGTACACGGCGTTGACGTTCGTCAGCGGCGACCAGTCGAAGTACGTGAATAAAATCTTTCCATCTTTGCCGATCACAAACGTCACGCGCTTGGCAGCGCCTGAGAAATCTGCGCCGTACGCCTTGGTTACGCTCTCATCGACGTCACTGACGAACTGCTGAGGCGCTTGCATCTTCGCCTGGAAGTCGACGAGTTTCTTGACATCGTCGGTCGAGATGCCGACAACCGTCGCGCCGAGTTTTTGGAAGTCCGCCAACCTGGCGGCATAGGCTTTCGCCTCGGCACTTCAGCCGGCGGTGAATGCTTGAGGGAAAAAGTACAGGACGACCGCGTGCTTGGAGAGCGCATCCTTTAGGCTAAACTCGACGATCTTGCCATCGAGCGCCGAGGGAGCCTTGAAGACCGGGGCTTTGTCGCCAGATGTGAGCGCCGCCGCAGTCCCTATGTTGAACAACGACATCGCCGCCGCGAAAACGGCAGTGAGAAACTGCGTGACTTTCATAGAGTGGCATTTCTAGTTTGTTCTATAACAATCTTTGCTCTGAATGGACCATCTCGTCTTAGGCGACGCATTCTAGACGAGGGATGAGATTAAGATGCAAGAAGCCTGAATCTTCGCGTGGCGAAAGTCCGGCCCCCCGCGCGGTCACGGTTTCATCTTCATATATGTACGTCGGCCGGAGTTCGTGGAGCATCGCGGTAAGTGGCCTACGAGACGGTACCACGCCCGACCACTGGCGATCTCGCCATCCCTCCGATTCTCGTCAAGCACGCACAAGCAGTGGCTGAGAGCCTTCAACGCTCCGCGCTTCCCACCGCATCGTTTACCGGCGGAATGATTGCCTATCACATGGGCTGGACCGACCGCGAGGGCCGGCCGACCGCGTCGTTACCTGGGAAGCTCATCCGTCCGGCGCTGTGTATCTGGTCATGCGAAGCGTGTGGCGGTTCAGCCGAAGAGGCTTTGCCGGCGGCAAACGCGCTCGAATGGGTGCACAACTTCACGCTTGTCCATGATGACATTCAGGACGGCGACCGCGAGCGGCGGGGCCGAGAAACCGTATGGGCAATTTGGGGGTTGGCGCAGGGCATCAACGCGGGAGACGCGCTCTTCGCCCGCGCTTTTGCCACACTTGCAAAGGAAGGGTCTCATCCCGAACGACGATTGCACGCCACTCGACTTATCGCCGATGCCGTTCTTGTCGTGGTCGAGGGCCAGGCCCTCGATCTTCGCTTCGAAGGCAAGCCAGACACGACTCTGCGGGCCTATCTGCGAATGATTCGTGCAAAAACCGGTGCGCTTATCGGAGCGAGCCTGGAGGCCGGGGCGGTCATGGCGGGCGCAGGCCCGGAAATTAGCACGCGGCTTCGCCATGCCGGCATTGCGCTCGGCACCGCTTTCCAGATCCGTGACGATTGGTTGGGGACGTGGGGCGACCCCGCGACAACGGGCAAATCCTCCAGTGGCGACTTGGGCCGTTGCAAGCTCACCTATCCCGTCGTCGCGGGCTACGCCGCGATGCGCGATGCTGATAGGACGCGCTTGCGAGAGCTCTTTGCACAAGCGTCAAGCGGGAAATCGAGCAATCACCCGCTACAAGAGATCCGAACGCTGCTCGAAGCGGCCGGCGGAGCGGAGCTTACCCGCGCCGCACCCGCGAGGTATGCGGCCAAGGCGTCAGCCATCGTCCAAACGTGTCAACTTCCGCACCAACAAGTCCAGCAATTCAACGAGGTAGCGCATTATGTCGCAAATCGGTGTCGATAGAGGCGATCGCAAGCTATACCCAGTCAAACCGACCGAGGACGGCGTACCGTCGCGCAAAGCTGACCACATCCGCATTAACCTCGAGGCGGACGTTGCAGCGAAGGGTGTGAGCAGCGGTTTTGACGAGTATCGCTTTGTTCATCGCGCCCTGCCCGAGATCGATCTCAACGAAATCGACACGAGAGTGGAGATTCTCGGACATAAGCAGGCGGCGCCGATTCTGATCTCTTGCATGACGGGCGGCACCGATGAAGCGCGGCGAATCAATCGCAACCTGGCACGCGTGGCGCAAGAACTCGGCTTAGCACTGGGACTTGGGTCTGGTCGAGTTCTGCTCGAGCATCCCGACCTGTTGAGCTCGTTTGCCGTGCGATCTCTTGCACCCGACGTCTTGCTCTTCGCAAATCTCGGCGCCGTTCAGCTCAACCTCGGTTACGACGTCGACGACTGCCGCAGGCTCGTTTCGGAGTTACGCGCAGACGCGCTCGTCCTTCATCTCAACGCACTCCAAGAGGCAGTCCAGCCCGGAGGCGATGCGAGTTTCTCGGGACTGCTCGGCAAAATCGAAGAACTCTGCCGAACGCTTGAGGTTCCGGTGGTTGTCAAAGAGGTTGGCTGGGGGCTTGCACCCGATATCGTGCGCGCACTTTTTGACTCCGGTGTGAGCGCCGTTGACGTCGCTGGTGCGGGCGGCACCTCGTGGAGCGAAGTCGAGCGGCATCGCGCGGCGGATCCGGTGCGAGCACGCGTTGCTGCTGCCTTCGCCGGTTGGGGAATTCCGACAGCACAGTCACTGCGAGCGGCGCGGCGCGCTGCACCCGACGGCTGTATCTTTGCGAGTGGCGGGATTCGAGACGGCATAGACGCCGCAAAGGCCATTGCACTCGGCGCCGACATGGTCGGCATTGCCGGTCCGTTCTTGCGAGCGGCCGCAGAGAGTACCGCGGCTGCGCACGATCTTGCGCGCGAACTCGTGGAAGTGTTACGGGTTTGCATGTTCGCGATCGGCGCCCGCTCGATCACCGACCTACGGCGCACGCCGTGGTTACAACGAAACGGCGAAATCGAGCCGGCAGCGCCCACAGTTAGTCGCTTACAGTACAAGACTCCGGGCGCGGGCAGCTTCATCGATATCACAAACGACGTGGCGGCAATCGTCTCGTCGTCAGGCGTTCG
>DASZFB010000015.1:0-2757 GCA_035940275.1 Candidatus Eremiobacteraceae bacterium
TACGTCGCGTACGCTGCTTTGATTCAGGCGCACCTCGCCTCGTTCGGCGAGCGCTACCCGGAGATCACGCTCGATATCACGATCGACAACAATCTCAGCGATATCGTCGCCGGCGGATTCGATGCCGGCATCCGCTTGGGCTACGCGTTGCAACGTGACGTGATCGCCGTTGCAGCAACTGACGGTAGTAGGTTCGCCGCGCTACTTCAAACGTTGCGGAACTCCGAGAACGCCGCACGAACTACTCGAACACGATTGCATCCGTCATCGCCTGAACCGCGCGCGGTTCTTCGAGTGGGAATTTCGTATCGGCGGCAAAAACGTAACCGTTGACGTGCACGGCCGACTTGTTCTCGACGAGATGCGCGCGGTGCTCGGCGCCGCGTGTCAGGGCAGCGGGCTCGCCCTCGTCTTCCGACAGTTCGCGACCGCCGAGATCGCCTCGGGCGCCGTCGTTTCGATACTCGACCAGTTTCTGCCGCCGGACCAGCCGTTTCATCTCTACTATGCGAACCGCACCCACACACCGAGCAAATTGCGCGCGTTCATCGAGTTCATGCAAGCGGTGAATCGGAAGGTGCCGAAGTAAGGGCACTATAGATCACGCCCCATGCCAGCGTGTGACCCACCTCCGGAAGATTGAAGGCGCCCGTTGGATATGGGCTGCCGAACTCCATTCGGTTCTGCTGGAGATCGTGCTTTTAGAATGAGTGCCACCACCGTGCCAGGCTTCACCAGCGTCGGGCGGCCTGGCGCTGAGGCCGATATTCCGCCTATATTGGAGCGTTCTGCTCCGTGCCATTATGTGTAGTTTTCAGAAACGGAAGCGTAAGCCGGGCGTGGGATCGATGTTGTTGCGCTGGAGAAAGCCGTAGGCCAATCCGCCATTCACTTCCGAGAACATTGCCCCGACATAAAAAGGTCCGGAGGCTTGGTAATTTGTCTACGATGCGACCAAATAGTTCGAGACTGGTGGGGTCGGCCCAATGCGCATCCTCGAAAATCATCAACAACGGAGCGGCTAAGATGAGCTTTGTGAAGAAGTGCAAGCGTGACGCCTGCGGAAGCCAAGCAGTCGGCGCCAACGGCAAGCCGCTTCACGGTGCGGCTAAGAACAACTTCATGGCGAAGTGCATGCGGGGCGCTTAAAGCGCTGGCCCGCTTCCCCAACTAAAGACTGCCGCCGCTCTCCTGTTACGGTACTACTTTGACGGGCTGCTCTTCCCTTGGAGCTTCGTTGCCCTTGAGGCCCCTTTCCTTGAAGACGAAATGGCTACTCGGGCTGAACGGTATGAAGCGGGACGTGCTCGACGGAAGGACTTCTCCCGTTGCCTTTTTGGCGCTCGGCGTCACATCCTATCAACCGGGAAAGGCATCAAACGATGTACGCACCGGCCCACCGTGCACGCTTGTCGCGCCCTGCCTAGCGTCTTTCGTGCGCGTGTGGTCGGCATAGGAGCAACGTTGATAGCTATTTGTCGGCTCCAACGAGGTCTCGGGCAGCATCCAAAACCAGCGTGTTAGTGTGGCTCACGCAATAATCTATCAAATTGTTCTCTCCT
Source organism: Candidatus Eremiobacteraceae bacterium (assembly GCA_035940275.1). Lineage (GTDB taxonomy): Bacteria > Vulcanimicrobiota > Vulcanimicrobiia > Eremiobacterales > Eremiobacteraceae > JAFANK01. Next base: position 1,563 of record DASZFB010000015.1, read on the forward strand.
ACGGAGAGAGGGTCGATGAGCGTCTTGCCGTGCGCGCCATTCACGTAGCCGTTCAGCCAGATGGCAAGGGTTCTTGAGTCGGTCAGTTGACCGGCGAGAAACTGATTACACGTGATTTTTCTAATATCTATTGTCACTTGCGCTTGCGCTGCTTGCAGCCACATCACCGCCAACCCCGGACCGAGCATGATGAGCCATGGTCTCATTGTAGTGCCTCGTTCTTTACGCATGTTTTAACGAGAACGCCGTTCCAATAAGCCTGCCAGCGCAGGCGGCTTTAGGCAATATCTCGCGTCGATGGTAACATCCAAGCCGCTCACGACGCGCCGAGGTCATACGGAGCCGTCGCCGTTTCTCCGCTGTTTTAAAAGTCGGGGATGGGGGTCTTTTTTCTGAGATTGACCGCTGGCGGGGGCCCCATTCAATTCGACGCGCGGCGCGCGGCCCGCTCGGTCACTCAGACTTGCGCAACGGGTAATCAGCGGCTTCATAGAGGCGTTCGATTTCGCTGCTGTCGAAACGCTCATCGCCAACCTCCAAGTGCGCGCCAAAGGCTTTGGGCGTGCGCAAATCCTCGACAGCATAGCGGATGGCCTCGGCCGCCGTTGCGAAACGCCGATACTTTTCGCGGCTGCCCTTCGCAGGCTTTGCCAGAAACAGTTCAGCAGGGGCGCTGTAGTCGAAAGGAGACACCCCTCAACCCCGCACGCGGTATCGCATGGGTTTCGCTTTCTTCAATCGCTTCCAGTTGGAGATTAATAGCTTCTCGTGTGGCTTTAGATCACGCGGCCGGAACAGAGACGAGAGAGCCGCGATGACCGCACACGCCATCCCAACCACCACAAGGATGAAGAGAGCACACTCAAACTGCATGAAGCCCCCTGAGAATCTCAGCGTCACTTGAGCAACTTATTGCATCCGCTGACAGTCAGACAACCCCGGCCGGACCTTGGTACTCTACGCTTTAACACAACGCGCGTTGCAGTCAGACGGAGCTGTTGGTCCTTCAGGCAAACTTTGAAGTCACCCGCTGGGGGTCGAAATCCTAGAAGTTCGGCTCGAAGAGGGCCCCATTTCCGTTGCCAATCGTGGGGGCGCGCGGCGCATGGTCGTGCGATCTATCGGTCAACGATCGGACGACCGACATTTGCCGAACGCCCATCAGTGAAGTAGATTGTGAGTGTCGAGCCCTCGC
>DASZFB010000016.1:0-2601 GCA_035940275.1 Candidatus Eremiobacteraceae bacterium
TTTCGCGTCGGAGAACCAGTTCCGTCATTTAGCCGGTGGATCAAAACTGTTGAGGGCGATCACCCGCGCATTCGTGAGATGGCCGGCGCAGCTTCACACCGGTCAGTGCAGCCTAGCCGCACGCGGTCTTTAGATCGATCCAGTAAAAACTCAAGCCGATGAGCGTCAAGACGATGCTGATCGGGATAAGCGTGACAAAGGCTTCGGCCATCCACATTGGTACGGCCCGAAGATAGCCCTTCTGCACCGGGATCAGCGAAACCATCATTATAATGATGGCGAGCGCCATTGCGATGGGCAGGTAGAGCACTTCGTGCTCCAATCTCTCGATTGACGGCGTTATGCAGTGTCGCGCCACCAGAGCGCTGAGCAGCAGCAGGTCGGTCTGCCATCGAAACGTGACCGCGACAAAAACGACGTATGCCAGCCAGGGCGTAAAAAAACCGCGATGCGTCGGCGTCATGAGCAGCTTGTAACGCTCGCGAATACCCTTGACGTAGTCCGCCCAGGCCAGCCTCAGCCGATACAGCACGCCGTGGCCGTTCAAGGCGCCGCGGGAAGGCGCCTTCGCGCGACGGAAGACGTTAGATAGACGCTATGGGAAACGAACCGAAGCGCGCGCACTGGCGCGACCAGCTGCACCAGGATCGACGCGGCATCTACTCGCTCTTGACCGATGAAACCCATGGCATCGAGGTGCGGTTCGTGCTCAGCGACGCGCTGCTCGACGACATCGACGAGCAGGTGTACGCACAAATTCGGAGCGCCACATCGTTTCCCGGCGTGCGGCTCGTCGTCATCACGCCTGACGTTCACTCGGGCTATGGTGTCCCCGTCGGCTGCGTCATTCTCACCGATGCGGAATCGGGGGCGGTCGCAATGGGTCCGGTCGGCTATGATATCGGTTGCGGGATGATCTCGGCGCGCTCGGAGGTGCCGAGCGCGGCAGCCACGCCAGAGTTGCGGCTCGCGTTCAATCGCGAAGTTGACCGCCGCGTCGACATGGGAACTGGAAGCCGCAGCCGTGCATTGCGCGATCTTGACGAGGCGCAGTTTGAGATGATCGTGCGAGGCGGTGCGGATCGCTACATCGAGAAGTACTCGCCGCGGGTTGACCGCAGTCGCACCGAACGTAACCGGTTACCGGTTGACGACTCCTGGAAAATCCCGTGGGGCGGGCGTGGCAGGCCGGAGCGCGGCATCGGTCAGCTCGGCAGCTTGGGATCCGGCAATCATTTCATCGAGTTGCAGCGCTGCATCCAGACTGATACGCTGTTTGTGCAAATACACACCGGGAGCCGGGGATTTGGCCATGGTCTCGCGACTAACTACTTCGATATGGCGAAGGCCGAAAACCCAGACGCCATCAAACATCTCGACCTCGGCTATTTTACGCCTGATTCGGTGCATTATCGCGAGTACTTGAGCGCGGTATCCGCCGGCGGTAATTTTGCAATCGTCAATCGCCTCATTATATACGAGCAGGTGGCGCGGGCGTTCGAAGACGTCTTCGGTGCGCCGCTTGACCTCATCTACGAAATCAGCCACAATCTCGTCCAGCTTGAGGAACATCCCGATTTCGGCGCGGTATGGGTCCATCGCAAGGGAGCAACTCGAGCGTTTCCCGCCGGCCACGCGGCCTTACGGGGAACCATGTGGGAGACCACAGGCCATCCAGTGCTTATCCCGGGCAGCAACATCGATCACAGTTTTATTTTGCGCCCGCTTGAAGGTGCGCAACACAGTGGGTATTCTGTCAACCACGGTGCCGGGCGGCGCTTGTCGCGCTCGTTTGCTAACCGAGAACTCAACCGGCGCGAGATTGAAGACCGCTATCGGGAGGCCGGCATCATCGTCAATGTTGACAACCGTGTCCCCATCGACGAGTCTGGGCCGTGCTACAAACCCGCGAGCGATGTGATCGCAAGCGTGGTCGATGCCGGCTTAGCAGAAGTTGAGTTCGAGCTCGAACCGCTTGCGTCGCTCAAAGGGACCGAAGAGCAGCGGCGTGGGTCGCGTCATAAACGACAGCGTCGCTAGACCAACTCTGGCTACGACTGCACGGCAGCTGAGCGCAACAATTCAATCTCTTTGCGTTGCTCGCTAACTTGCTGGCGCAAGGTCACTGCTTCCAAGTGGTCGTACGCCGCCGAGGCGGATTGCGCCAACGCGTTGAGGCTTTGGATTTCATCGATGTCGAGGTCTGCTCCGTTCGCGTGCGATCCGTACAACGCAATTGCCTTGAGGCGGCGGCGAACGAGTACTGGAACCGCAAGCACAGGCGCGAAAGTTCCGGATAGTATGTCGTTGCGCAGCCAATGAACTTCCTTCACGCGAAGCGGCACGTGTTCAGCGGCGAGACTCAGAGCTATCCGGTCGTCATGCGACAATGTTCGAGCCGTTTCATCGGGCCAGCCTAGCGATGCTTCTCGTACAAATTGTCCATCGTCCGCTCGGGTGAAAAGGGCCGCCGATGTCAGCTCGAACGCGTCGAGCGGCTCGCGAACGAGGTAGTCGTCAATGGTACTAATCGTTTCTGCGTGCGGCAAGGCCAGGGCGGCTCGCGCGAGACGGCGTTCACCAAGATATCGCTGGCGGAAG
>DASZFB010000017.1:0-5135 GCA_035940275.1 Candidatus Eremiobacteraceae bacterium
CTTGTTTTCGCGGAAGACCAACAAGACTTCGATTATCACACGCTCCAGGGCCATCGCTCTCCTCACACCCGCAGCGACTTACTCTTCAAGGCCGCGTTGGATGACCGCTCTCATTCGGCATACACGGGCGTCATCATCATCGACCGCGGCGCACAGCGCAGCGATGCCTATCAAGCCAACCGCAACCTTTTGCTGGGTGAGGGCGCGCGTGCTGATACGGAGCCGATGCTGGAGATCGAAGCGGATGATGTTCGCTGCACGCACGGCGCAACCGTTGGCCCGGTCGACGAGGAGCAATTATTCTACGCTGAAAGCCGCGGTCTCTCACCAGATGAGGGCGCGCGACTCATCGTCGAGGGTTTCTTCCAAGAAGTGTTCGAAAAGTTCGGAGAGCCGACCGTGACCGAATCGCTGCGTGGTAAGGTCGCACCGCACCTCGACCGCGTCGGCGCATAATAGCATGCCTGTCCAAACAGTTGACGTCGCTGGCGTCGACGAGATACCCGAGGGCAAAGTCAAAGTCGTGACAGTCGACAACTTGCGTATTGCGCTCTGCAACTACGGCGGCTCTATCTACGCGATCGACGATGTGTGCACGCACGACCGCGGCCCGCTGGGCCAAGGCGAGCTTGAGGGTAAAGAGATTGAATGTCCCCGCCACGGTGCGCGCTTTGACGTGACAACCGGTCAAGTCACGGCGTTGCCCGCAGTGCGACCGGTGCGCACGTATCCGGTGCACGTCGACAACGGCCGGGTTTGCGTGGACGTATCATCGTGAAGAGCGCCGTCAAAACAGCGGATCGCCCGCTCACATTAACTGAAGCTGAAGTCGCTCGTATCCGCGCCGATTTTCCTATTCTCAAAGAGCGTCCACACGGCAAGCCGCTCGTGTTCCTCGACAGCGCAGCATCGTCGCAAAAGCCGATCCAAGTTATCGAGGCAATGGACGATTACTACAGGCGCTATCATGCGAACATTCACCGCGGCATCTATCATATCAGCGAACTCGCCACCGAGGCATATGAAGAGGCGCGATCCAAAGCCGCTCGTTTCATCGGCTCGCCCTGCGCTGCCGAATGCATCTTTGTTCGCAACGCCACCGAAGCATTAAACCTCGTCGCCTATTCCTGGGGGCGTCACAACATTCGCAAAGGCGACATCATCGTAACGACCGAGATGGAGCACCACTCCAATCTCGTTCCGTGGCAGATTCTCGCGCAAGAGAAAGAGGCCAAGCTGCGCTTTGTTCCGATCACCGCGGATGGCCGGCTCGACCTGACGCACCTCGACGAGCTGCTCCAGGGAGCAAAAATCTTCGCGTTCACGGCCGTGAGCAACACCCTTGGCACGATCAATCCGGTCAAACACTTGAGCGCGCGTGCGCGCGCGGCTGGCGCAATCAGCGTGGTTGATGCCTGTCAGGCTGTGCCGCGCATGCCGGTTGACGTCACCGATTGGCAAAGTGACTTCATAGCGTTTTCGTCGCACAAGATGCTCGGCCCAACCGGCATTGGTGTCTTGTGGGGACGCAAGGAACTGCTCGACGCGATGCCGCCGTTCTTGTCCGGTGGCGGCATGATCAATGTCGTGCGCTACGAGTCGTCAACCTATGCCGACGTGCCCGCGAGATTTGAGGCGGGGACGCCCGCGATCGCCGAAGCCGTGGGGCTCGCCGCGGCCATCGATTATCTTGAAACAATCGGTATGGAGCGCGTGCACGCCTACGAGATGCAGCTGGCACGTCTCGCACTTGAAAAGCTCTCACGCGAAACGAACGTCACTATCTATGGCCCGGGCATCGAACACCGCACGGGCGTCATTTCGATGACGGTCGGCGACATCCACGCCCACGATCTCGCGAGCATCCTGGATCGAGAAGGCATTTGCGTGCGTGCCGGCCATCATTGCAATCAACCGCTCATGGAAAAGCTTGGGGTACCGGCGACGACGCGCGCCTCGTTCTACATTTATAATACTCCGGCCGAAATCGATGCGCTCATCGCCGGCATCGACGAGGCCAAGCGCATCTTCAAAATTGCCTGACAAAGCTGCCATGGTAAACGATTTTTCCGGGATGGACGAACTCTATCGAGATTTCATCCTCGATCACTATCGCAATCCGCGCAATGCCGGTACGCTGGAATCACCGGACGCGACCTACGAGGACAACAACCCGCTGTGCGGCGACAAGATCCGCATGGATCTGAAGCTGCGCGACGGCGTCGTCGACGACATTCGGTTCAGCGGTCGCGGGTGCGCGATCTCTCAGGCCTCTGCATCACTGCTTACCGAATCGGTCAAGGGCAAGACGCTGGCCGACATCGCAAAGATCGGCAAAGAAGAAGTGCTCGAAAATTTGGGCATCAACATTTCGGCGGCGCGTTTGAAGTGCGCCCTGCTCGGACTCAAGGTCCTCAAACAGGCACTCGCGCTGAAAACAACCGAGGATCTTTGAAGCAGCGGGTCTTTGAAGCAACGGACCTTTGAAGCAACGGACCTTTAGGTCCGTTTATTACGATCCCTGATAAACGACTTCGATACGCAACCCACTTGGGTCGCGCACCCACATCGCGTAGTAATCGTCGCCCATCTCGGGGACGACCGCCGGCGGGTCGTCGATATCCGCACCTAGTTCATCCAGAATTTTCGCGCACTCATCGACTTTGGCGCGTGAATCTGCATTCAGCGCGAGATGGTCGAACCCGACGCGGCGTTCGCCGTCGTAAAGGTCGGCTCCGAGACTCTTGCCTTTGAGAACGATGATTTCGAAGCCCTCGCGCTGATAGCCGAACGAGTCGTCCTTTTCGAAGACCTGGTCAAAGCCAAGCGTAGGCAAGAGCGCGCCATAGAACTTCTTGGCGACGTTAAAGGCATCCGTGCCTATAGCTAGGTGATGGATGGGATGGACAGGCATGGCCCCCTAGTTGCGACAAATCATCTAGTCCTTTCCTGCCCAAGACGCGTGTTTTGTGCAATAGTGAGCGAGACGTGCAGCTGGTTTCATTCTTTCACTCGCTGTGGGGTCACGCGTGGCTCGACAGCATCATGATTGAAATCGCAAATTTCGGGCTCTTCGTCAGCCTCGCGGCTTTTATGTACGGCCTATGGCGCCGCCGCCCACACGGGCTGCTGCCATGGTTTGCCCTCGGTACCGTCGCGGCCATTGGACTGGACCTCTTGGGCGGGCGTGTGTTCTTCGATCCGCGCCCGTTTGTTCGTCTTAACGTCGCGCCACTTTTCGCCCATTCGATGGACAACGGATTTCCTTCGGATCACAGCGCAGTCGCAGCTTTTCTCGCGGGGATACTCTGGTTCGTCGACGCCCCAGCTGCCGCAGTGGCAACCGTTGCCGCTGTGGCAATCGGTGTGGCGCGTATGTATGCACTCGTGCACTGGCCGGTTGATGTCATTGGTGGCTGGGTTATTGGAGCTGTACCGGCGGTGGTCGTGATGCGCTTCTGGAGAGCGCGCAATGAAACGACGTCGACGAAGCCTTAGGCGAGCGATCGCTGCCGAGCGCTCATCCGAGCCTTACGGCGGGCATCCTCGGTCAGGTCCTTTTTGCGCAGGCGGATTGACTTTGGGGTTACTTCGATAAGTTCGTCTGAGTTAATCACTTCAAGCGCGCGCTCGAGCGTCAACGTTTCCGGCGGTGAAAGGTTGGGCGCGTCATCCGAACCCGAGGCGCGCATGTTTGTGAGTTTCTTCGCCTTGCAGATATTGACCGTGATGTCGTCTTCCGTGTTGGCGCGGCCCACGATCATGCCTTCATACACTTCGGTCTGCGGGCCGATGAAGAAGCGTCCACGCTGCTGAAGGTTGTCGATCGCGTAGGGCGTTGCGATGCCGGTCTCAGCGCTGATGAGCGCGCCATAGCCGCGCTCGCTCGGCAACGACTCTTGCGGTTGATGGTCGAGATACGTATGGCTCAAGATGACCGTGCCGCGCGACAGCGTCAGCAATTCCCCGCGTAGTCCAAAAAGTGCTCGCGTGGCGATCGTGTACTCGAGACGGCGTTGGGAACCCAACGTCAGCATGTTGAGCATTTTGGCGCGCCTCCGGCCAAGTGCTTCAATAATGGCGCCCGCGTGCTCGTCAGCGACGTCAAGTACAAGATATTCGATCGGCTCGAGTGTCTTGCCGTCCTTTTCAATGGAGATGACTTGCGGCTTTGAAACGGCCAGTTCGTAGCCTTCGCGTCGCATGGTTTCGATGAGCACGGAAAGATGCAGCTCGCCGCGACCGGACACTGCAAACGTATCGGGCGAGGCAGTCGGCGCTACGCGCAGCGCAACGTTGCTTTCCAGCTCCTTTTCCAAACGCTCGCCGAGATGCCGGCTCGTGACGTACTTGCCCTCGCGCCCGGCAAATGGCGATGTGTTTACTTGAAAATCAATCGAAACGGTCGGCTCGTCGACAAGAACGGCGTCGACGGCCTCGGGCTCCAGTGCTCCTGCGATCGTTTCTGTTATGTTGACGTTCTCAATGCCTGCGAGCGCAACGATGTCGCCCGCGCCTGCCTGCTCGAGCTCGCGTCTCTGCAAACCATAAAAATCATACAGCCCCGTGACGTGGTGCGTCGTTGAACCGTGCCGGTTGAGGCGCACGACTTCCTCGCCCTTGTGCACCGTGCCGCGAAAAACGCGGCCGATGGCTATGCGTCCTACATACTCGTTGTGGTCGATGTTTGACACAAGCATTTGGAAGGGCGCCTCGATGTCTCCAGGCGGCTCCGGGATGTGCCGAATGATCGTCTCCATCAGCGCATTGATGTCGTTGCCGGGTTGCGACAAGTCGAGCGTTGCAGTTCCTTCCCGCGCGTTCGTGTACACGACCGGAAAGTCGAGCTGGTGATCTGCGCAGCCGATGTCGATAAAGAGCGCGAGCACCTCGTCGAGCACTTCTTTGGGCCGCGCGTCTTTGCGATCGATCTTGTTGATGACCAAGACGACAGGTAGATCTTGCTCGAGCGCCTTGCGCAGAACGAAGCGCGTCTGCGGCAGCGGCCCTTCCGCGGCGTCGACGAGTAGCAGCACGCCGTTGACCATCTGCAGAACGCGTTCGACCTCGCCGCCGAAGTCAGCATGACCTGGCGTGTCCACGATATTGATCTTGACGCCATTCCAGTCGACACC
>DASZFB010000018.1:0-2399 GCA_035940275.1 Candidatus Eremiobacteraceae bacterium
AAGATCTTCGAGATGTGTCGTGAAAACGCATATGACATAGGGTGAACCGTCCAGTTCTACGATCCAGATGTCATTCAGGGTGTCATGGAGGGTTCCGGTCTTGTGGGCCACCGTGACGTTCTTTGGCAGCCACGCCGGTAGCATCGTGTTGTGCCGCTGGCGCTCGAGGATCTCGAGCATTGCCTCGTCAGCGCGAGCATTGATAAGTCTGTGCTGTGCGATCATGCCAAGCAGACGCATCATGTCGTTGGCGCTTGTGCGCAGCTCGCGCACGTCGCCATCGCTATGGATCGTGTCACCGAGCCAGGTCTGCGTCAGCCCAAGACTTTGCATCGTCTCGTTTATGTTCTGTCTTCCGACGAGACGGATGAGCATGTTGGCTGCGGTATTGTCGCTTACGGTAATCATCGAAAAGAGAAGATGCCAGACGGTATGCTTGGATCCCCAGCGCGCATCGCACAGGGCACCGTACCCACAATCGCGATCGCTGTCTCGCAGAGACACGGTACGTTCAAAGCCGAACTTGCCGAGAGCTATCTGCCGCATCACTTCAACCATGATTGGCACTTTGATGGTGCTGGCGGCGGGAAGATTCACGTCGCCGTTAATCGATATGGCGTTTCCTCGTGTGAGGTCGACAACCGATATCGCAACAGTGCCTGGCGTTTCGTTCGCGAGGCGTGCAAGCTTGGGCGCAAGGCGGTTGAGGGAGTTGCTTTCAGCTAGAGCAACCACTGACGGCTGTGCGGCCGCTGGGGCAACGGATGAATAGCCCGGCATTATGATGACGGAGAGAACTGCGAGAAAAATAATAAAGCGCATAATCTGCAAAAGTGCTCTTGCGTCTTGTATCGGCGCGGTACGAGACGGTTCTTAGAATGTAGGCTGAAAAGTGATCCTAGGGCGACGGCGAGACAAAAATGATCGGCACGGGCGGTGCCGACGTGGGTGAGGAGAGTGGCGTCGGTGACGGCAAGGTCTCCTGCAATGATTTCTGTATCGACCGGTGGATCGCTGCTCCCGTCAAAAGATCGATACGCGTCACATACGTTGCACCGACGGTCGCGCCATAGCCGTAGTAACCGAAATCCCACGGCATGTTCACGTGCACGCGCACAAGCGCGCCGACCTTAAGGTCGGAGGGCGAGTAGTGATGCGTTCCGTCCGCGCTCGTGATGGGGATGTTCGGAGGGAGGATGAACAATAGCTCGCGGCGATTCTCTGAGCTGTAGACGGCAATTTGTGTGTGGTTAGCCGCAAAACGCTTGAGCGTGCCGACCCATAGACCGTGGTAGTTATACGAGAGCGCTGGCTGCGACGCGATATCAACCGCGATCGCCATCAGCACAATAATGATAAGAACGCGAATTGTGGGCGGCGTGTCCATGCGCGCTGCTTGGCCGCGCCTTCACTCTTCGCCTCTCATCGGAAAACAGGGCAGTCTTGCAACCATAACGAAAACAGGCTCGATCGCCACAGATAGTGGCGCTTATTCTTTTTCGTGGCGAGGGCAACACGCAAACAGTAACGCTCATAGGAGTTCCACTCGAGCTCGGTGCCAGCCGACGCGGCGCCAGACTTGGCCCGCAAGTCATGCGTACTGCCGGCATAGCTGCGCACCTGGAGAAACTTGGCTACGCGGTAAACGATTTCGGCGACATCGACGTTCCCACGGCCACAGATGACGGTTCGGGGGGTCCAGGTCACCCCAAGAACGTGCAGCCAATCCTTGCCGCGAGTCGCGTCATTGCGGATGCCGTCGAAACGACGATGCGCGATCGCTCCTTCCCCGTCGTACTCGGCGGTGATCATTCTATGGCTATCGGGGTGATCGCAGGTATCGCTCGCGTCAACGGCCCTCAAGGCGTCATCTGGATCGACGCACACCCCGATCTCAACACGCCTGAAAATAGTCCTTCAGGAAACTTGCACGGCATGTCCATGGCTGCAGCACTGGGCGCGATGAGGGAAGTGTTTCCGCCGCCTGAGTTTCCGACGCCGGCAGCGGATGCGAAGCGTTTGGTCTTCATAGCGCTGCGAGAGGTCGACCGTGCTGAAGCGAGCATGATCCGCGAACACAATATCGCCTGCTTCACAATGAGCGATATCGACCGGCTCGGCATGGGCGACGTGATGGAGCAAGCAATTGGAATCGCAGGGCAGGGGCCGGGAAGCGTGCACATCAGCTTTGACATCGATAGTCTGGACCCGTCGCTCGCGCCCGGAACCGGCACACCTGTGCCGGGCGGCATCACATACCGGGAAGCCCATTTGGCCATGGAGCTTATCGCCCAAAGCGGTGTGGCGCACTCGCTCGAGCTTTCCGAGGTCAATCCGCTGCTCGACGAGCACAATATGACTGCACGTCTCGCAAATGAGCTCATCTGTTCCGCGCTCGG
>DASZFB010000019.1:0-2703 GCA_035940275.1 Candidatus Eremiobacteraceae bacterium
GAGCCCAAGGTTCCTAGCCTCGTCGTCATTGCTGGGAAGGAGCACATGCTCGCAGACGAGGTGCTCAAACGTATCGTCGAAACCGAGCTCCCTGACGAATCGCTGCGCCCGCTCAACGTCGACACCATGGATGCGCTCGAAACCACCGATTTTTCCGTCCTTGCAGAGAAACTGGACGCGTTGCCATTTTTGGCTCAGCGTCGCGTCGTGACCGTGCGAAACGCAATTGAACTGCGCAATGATGACCGGATCGAGCTGCGCGACTCGATCCCCGAGCTTGGCGAACAAGCGCTGCTCATCATCGATGATTCAGGCGAGCCTAAGCCACAGCGCGGCAAAGCTCCCAAAGACAAAATCAACTCCGAGGACTTCGCAGCGGGTCAACCCGGCGCGCTGCTTGTGAACTGTACGTTAAGTGAGGCGGAGCGCGAACGCTATATCGAGGAATACGCCAAATCGTTGGACGTGAGTGTGGATGCCGGCGCTCGCACGTATCTCGCTGCATTCGAAAGCGTCTACGAGATTCGCAACGCGCTCGACCGGCTCGCGCTCATGGGCAAGAAAATCAGCAGATCTGCGGCAGAGGAGTATGTGAAACCGCCGGGCGATCCCAAGCTCTGGGATCTCGGCAATGCGGTGGCCAGGATGCAACTCGAGGCCGCGTTGGTTCTCTTACAGGAAATGGTCGCGCGGCCCGAAGACGCAACCGGCCCTCTCATCTGGCTTGCCGGCGACGCGCAAATTGCCTGGGAACTGACAAACGGCGCGAATCCACAAAGCTGGGCCGCGGCAACAGGTCAATCGCCGTTTCGAGCGATGAAGTTATTCGACTTCGCCCGGCGGCGCACGCCGAAACTTGCCCGAGACAACGTTCGGCTCACGATGAAGGCGCTCGAGGATTCGCTCACCGGGAAACGGGTGCCCGATCAAGCCCTCGAGGAAGTTATTATTCGTCTTTGCACTCAGAAATGACCGCTGCAATCGTTGTCGAGAACCTCGTGAAACGCTATGGAGACGTTGAAGCCGTCGCGGGCATCAGCTTTTCAGTCCCGCAAGGCTCCATATTCGGGTTACTCGGCCGAAACGGTGCGGGCAAAACCACGACTCTCGAGTGTTGTACCGGCCTCAAGCAGCCGACCGCGGGCTCCGTTCACGTACTGGGTCTCGATCCGACCCGCAAAAACGACCTGGCACAGTTGCGTCGCGTCGTCGGTGTCCAGTTGCAAACGGTATCGCTCCCCGAGAAGGCGAGCGTCGGCGAAATGCTCGAGCTCAACGCCGCCTACTATTCAATTCCACCGCGAATCGATGAGATGATCAGCCGCGTCGGCTTGGAGGGAAAGGCCGACCGGCAGGTCGCGCAAATGTCCGGCGGCGAGCAGCAGCGCCTGGCACTGGCGCTCGCCTTGCAGCCAGACCCCAACGTGCTCTTTTTGGACGAACCATCTGCGGGCATGGATGCGTTTGGCCGGCGAATCTTGTGGTCCGAGATCGAACGTCTGCGCGACGCGGGCAAAACCGTCGTGCTCACAACGCATTATATAGAAGAAGCTGCCCGTTTGTGCGAGCGCATCTGTGTCATACAGCGCGGGAAAATCGTCGCCCAGGATACGGCTCCAAATCTCGTTACCCGATATGGCGGTGAAGCGCGCGTCTCCATCGCGGCAGAGGGCTTCACGCCCGATGAGTCGCTGCAGCGTCTTGGTACGTGGGTTAATACGAATGGAGAATGGCAGCTCGTGACGCGCGGCGACCCGGGACTCGCGCTCGCGAGCGTCGTCACACGCGCAAACGCGCTTGGCGCAAGAATCTCCTCACTGGATCTGCATCGCCCCGAACTCGAAGATGCCTTCATCGCGATCACCGGCGAGACAATCGGAGACGCTGCGTGAACCTGTTGCGGATGTTCTTCGTTCAGACGAAGATGAATTTTCTCTGGTATTTCAAGCGCGACGGTGAAATGGTTTTCTGGACGCTTGCAATGCCGGTCTTCTTCCTGATTCTTTTCTCGTTTGCGTTTGCGCAGGGGCCTTCGGCGACGGTTGCCGGATTTTTGGTTCCCGGCATCATCGGCGCGCAGGTGTTGAGCTCCGGTTTTTGGGGAGTCGGCGTCATGCTCGCGACGTTCCGCGAGAAGCATTTGCTCCGACGCGTGTATCTGACGCCCGTGCCGCCGTGGATTTTCTTTGCATCGCTCGTGGCGTACAGAATGACGCTGCTTGCAGCCCAAGCATTGATTCTTATCGGCGTCGGCGCGCTGGTGTTCCATGTGAAGATCACGGGAAACCCGCTAGAAATCGTTGCGGTATTGCTGCTCGGAACAGCTACCTTCGTCTCGCTGGGGACAATTATTGGTGCTCTCGCTCGCACAACCGAAAGCGCGAACAACATCGCCTCCGTCTTAACCGTTCCGCTGGCATTTCTGTCAGATGCGTACGTCCCGATCGATCGCTTCCCGCACGCGGTGAGCTCGGCGTTACACATGCTGCCGTCCACGCAGTTCATCGACATGTTTCGCTCCGTGTCGGTGTACGGCGATTCGATCTCGCATTTCTTACCGTGGGTTGGATTGCTGCTCGCATGGACGGTTGTGGGCACGCTGGTGAGCGCCCGGACGTTCCGCTGGGTCTGACCTCAGGTTCGTATGTAGCGGTCGACCTTGTGTCGACCGCGAACCTTTGAAGCGACGGACCTTTGAAGCAA
>DASZFB010000020.1:0-6944 GCA_035940275.1 Candidatus Eremiobacteraceae bacterium
CAAAGGGATGATGGCAGGCATGGTACAGTCGGTCGTCGGCAGCGCAATTCAAAGCGTGCTCAGCACCGTCAATCCAATTCTGGGATTGGCCGCGCAACTTATTGCTTCAAAAGTCCAGCAGAAACTCGCAGAAGCCGCCCAAATCAAAATGGGTGTCACCGAGGTTCACAGCGAGGCCGTCACGACCACTGTCTCGGCCCAGCGCCGGCGCATCGATGATGGGCAGATAACTCTTCTCGTGCAGTGCGATCTCGGCCGCCTCGTCATTGTCGACAACGCCGCCCACACCTACTCCGTGAAGACCTTTGATGAACTTGCCGCCGAAGGTGCGGCTGCTGTGGCGACCGACTCCAGCGGCAAGGACGCCCAAAGCGCTAATTGCAAGACGCCGGCGGCAACGGTGGAGCACTCAAGCGACGACCAAACCGACACGATCGCCGACATGACTGCGCACCACAAAACCGAGACCACGACCTACACATTTCCTGCGAGCTGCATGCCGAAGGCGAACCAGAGCACTGCTAGCGAGATGAACGGCATGAAGTGGACGACCGATCGGTGGTACTCGACGACGGACATTCCAAATCAATGCTCGCTACCGGTCGCCGGAAACGACCGGGATCCGCAGGCGGCTGCAACCGTCGAAGTTCCGTTGCGCATCGTTCGCAAGGCCGACCTGTCGAAAATGCAGAGCGACTTGGCACAGCAACTAAAATCGATGCCGCCGAACCCCATGATGGAAAAATCGGGGGTGCTGGATATCATTACGCACATGCAAGATTTCGTGACGTTTACGACGGAAACGCAGTCGGTCAAGCAGATCCCCTACGACCCGTCTTCGTTTGACATTCCCGCTGGGTATACACAGACGGAAGGTGGCCCAACACCGCCGCCAGCGTTGCGACAGTCTTCGTAAACGGACCTAAAGGTCCGTTGCTGCAAAAGTCCGTTGCTGCAAAGGTCAAGCGGACCTAAAGGTCCGCTGCTGCAGAGATCCTTAGAAGAGGGCGGCCTCGCGCAGCGCCTCGCCGAACACCTTCGGCGCCTTGCGTGACAGCGACGGATCTCCCGCGTCAGGTAGTTGTTTACGCAACTCCCACAGCTCGTCGCGCAGCGCAGCGGCTTTCTCGAATTCCAAGCGCGACGCTGCTTCTTTCATTTCTTTCTCGAGCCTCACGCACGTTGCCAGCAGCACGTCGCGTGGAACATCTTTGAGCGCGCGGCCGGCGCCTCGCCTTTGCTCCGAACCGGCGGTCACTTCCGCCAGAATATCCCGCACCGACTTGCGGATGCTCTGCGGGTCGATGTTGTTCTCTGCATTGTAAGCGAGCTGCCGTGTTCGGCGCCGCTCGGTCTCGTTGATAGCGTGCTCCATAGACAGCGTGACGTTGTCGGCGTACATGAGCACCGTACCGCTGACGTGGCGTGCCGCGCGCCCAATGGTTTGGATGAGCGAGGTCTCCGAGCGCAGGTACCCTTCCTTATCCGCATCCAGAATAGCAACGAGCGACACCTCAGGCAAATCCAACCCTTCGCGCAACAGATTGATGCCCACCAAGCAGTCAAACGCACCGAGCCTGAGATCGCGCAGGATTGCGATGCGTTCGAGCGTCTCAATTTCCGAGTGGAGATACTTGGCGCGAACATCCATCTCGATGAGATAGTCGGTGAGATCTTCGGCCATCTTCTTCGTCAGCGTCGTCACAAGGACTCGCTCGCCCGAGGCGGCGCGCTTGCGCACCTCCTCCATGAGGTCGTCCACCTGACCTTTGGTTGGGCGCACCTCGACCATGGGATCTACCAGCCCCGTCGGCCGGATAATCTGTTCGACGGTCTGACTTGCGACTTTGCGTTCGTATGGTCCCGGCGTCGCCGAAACATACACGATTTGTTTCACGTGTTTGTCAAACTCATCGAACGTAAGGGGACGGTTGTCGATCGCAGACGGCAAACGGAATCCATACTCGACGAGAATCTCTTTGCGCGAGCGATCGCCATGATACATGCCGTGCACTTGCGGCAGCGAGACGTGCGATTCGTCGACGAACACGAGCCAATCCTCGGGGAAGAAATCCAGGAGGCAGAACGGCGTCTGACCTGGGGCGCGCCCTGTCAGATGGCGGGAATAATTTTCGATGCCGTTGCAATACCCGAATTCGCGCAGCATCTCCAGATCGTTGCGCGTGCGCATCTCCAGACGCTGCGCTTCGAGGAGCTTGCCGTTGGCACGGAAATAGGCGAGGCGCTCTTCGAGTTCTTCTTCGATACTGCGCACGGCACGCAGCAACTTTTCTTCCGGTGTAATGAAGTGCTTGGCCGGGAAGATCATGACCTCGTCCATGTCTTGGATCAACTCGCCCGTCACCTGATTGACGCGCGTGATGTGTTCGATCTGATCCCCGAAGAAGTCCAGGCGCGTAATGATCTCGTCGTCAACGGCAACATATTCCAGAACGTCGCCACGAACGCGAAACGTTCCGCGGACCAGCGCAATGTCATTGCGCGTGTACTGCATGTCGACGAGCTTGCGCAAGAGGCGGTCGCGGTCGTATTCTTCACCGAGGCGCAGCTTGAGCGACATCTCCATGTAGTCCGAGGGCGAGCCCAAGCCGAAGATGCACGACACGGAGGCGACGATGATCGTGTCGCGGCGCGTGAGCAGCGACTGCGTTGCGGAATGCCGCAGGCGCTCGATCTCGTCGTTGATCGATGAATCCTTTTCGATGTAGGTATCCGTTGAGGCGATGTACGCCTCGGGCTGATAGTAGTCGAAGTAGGACACAAAGTACTCGACTGCGTTATTTGGAAAGAATTCCTTAAATTCGCTGCACAACTGCGCGGCGAGCGTCTTGTTGTGCGAGAGAACAAGCGTCGGTTTTTGGACCTGTTCGACGACCCACGCCATGGTCGCGGTTTTTCCGCTCCCCGTCACCCCGAGCAGCGTCTGCGCGCGATCGCCGCGCTTAATACCCTCAGAAAGCTGGGCAATGGCGTTGGGCTGGTCGCCCGAGGGACGAAAAGGCGAGACCACTTCGAATTTTGGCATGTTGGAGGTGCTTTCGCTAAAGGGCTGTCCAACTGCCTTCAGAGAACTCGCTTAGAGGCCTGAGAAATAACGGTCGACACAAGGTCGGCCGCTACAAACGGGTCGATGAAGCAACGGGAGGCCGCTGTTATGGCTACGGCAAAACCGGTCCTCTTCGCGGGCAATTCAAATCTAGCGCTTGCCGAAGAGATCGCGAAAAGGATGCGCACGCGTCTCGGCAACGCGCTCGTTACCACCTTCGCGAACGAAGAGTGCCGCGTCGAGATTCGGGAAAACGTGCGCGGCGCGGATGCGTTTGTCATCCAATCACTGTGCAAGCCGCTGGATCATGGGCGTACGGTCAACGACGCGCTCGTTGAAATGCTGCTGATGATCGACGCCTTGCGTCGAGCGTCCGCCTATCGCGTCACTGCGGTCATCCCGTATTACGGCTATGCGAAGCAAGATAAGAAAACTAAGGGCCGCGAGCCGATATCCGCCAAGCTCGTCGCAAACTTGCTTTCCACCGCGGGCGTGCAGCGCATCCTCACGATTGACCTCCATGCAGCACAGATCCAAGGCTTCTTCGACGAACCGGTCGACAATCTCACCGCGAGCTTCATCCTCGCGAATTACCTTATCAACAACCGCAAGCTGCGCGGGTCCGGTTGCGTCGTCGTCTCTCCGGATGCGGGCGGCGTGGCTCGCGCTGAAACGTTCGCCAAAAAACTGCAAACGTCGGTGGCCATCGTCTTCAAGCGCCGGCCACGCCCCGACGTCAATGAGGTTAGTGAGGTCGTCGGCGATCTCAAGGGCAAGACCGCCATCATTATTGATGACATGATTTCAACCGGCGGCACGCTCGTAAAAGCGTCCGAGGCAATCTTGGAGCGTGGAGCGACTTCGGTCATCACATGTGCGACGCACGGCATTTTCGCCGCAGGAGCGGCAAAAAAACTTATCGACTCGCCGATCAGCGAAGTCGTCGTCACCGACACCATACCGGTCCCCATGGACATCCGCGGCAATAAGATTACGGTGCTGTCGGTCGGGAAGCTGTTGGCCGACACCATCACGCGCATCTCGACGAACCGCTCGGTCTCAGAGATCTACGACCAGCAAGAGCTCGAGCTGGCACAATCGCACTCGGGCGGACCGCTTTTCGCCTCGGTCGATGGGTCGGAGGAAAAGCCGGAAAAGGAAGAGTCCACTTTAGAGACGGCGCAGACGCGCAAGTAGTATATAAAGGAAAGACATGCAACAATCAACCGTCAAGGCTAAACCTCGTGAATCCGCTGGAACCCCCGCGGTGAAGAAACTCCGAAATGCGGGCGGCATACCGGGCGTCGTGTACGGACGCACGTTTGGCGACCCGCTTCCCATTATCGTGGATGCCAAAGATCTGCGCGCGGCGCTCATTAGTCATGGCGGCAGCGCGGTGCTCAACCTCGAGATCGAGGGGCGCGGCTCGACGCCCGCTATTGTGCAGGACCGTCAACTCGACGTCGTCACGAAGCGGCTCATCCATATTGACCTGCACGCGATTAGTCTTGACGAGGTCGTCGAGGCGCACGTGCCGATCGTTTTGGTCGGTGCGGCTCCCGGCGTGAAAGAGGGCGGCATCCTCGACTTCGTGGTGCGCGAGGTGACGGTAGAATCGCTACCGACCGACATCCCCGACTCGATCGAGGTCGACATCAGCGCGCTCAACATGTTTGACAACGTCCACGTGCGGGATATCAAGGCACCCGCGGGCGTGAAGATCGTTGAAGACGAGGGCGAAATCGTCGTCTCGATTCTGCCGCCTTCGAAGGTTGAAGAGGTGGTCGCAACCGCAGTGCCTGAGGTGCCACTCGAACCGGAACTCATCGGCGAAAAGAAACCGGCCGCCGAAGAACCCGAAGCGGAGTAACTCCCGCTGGGCGAGGCACAGCCCGCGCAAAAGTCGCTCGTCGTGGGCCTCGGAAACCCAGGCCGAGGCTACGAGCGTACGCGGCACAATGTCGGGTTTCGAGTACTGGAGCTGCTCGCCCAGCGTCACGGACCGCTCGCGTGGCGGTCGAAGTGGAGCGGCAAGTTCGCAGAGGCGCCGCCGCTCGGCGCCTTTTTTCTTCTACCGCAAACCTATATGAACGACAGCGGCGAGAGTGTCGCTCCGTGCGTTGCGTTTTACAAGATCCCGACGGAGCGCGTTCTGGTCGTCTGCGACGACATCAACCTGCCGTTTGGCCGCCTGCGGTTTCGGCGCAGCGGCAGCGATGGCGGACATAACGGTCTTAAATCAATTATTTTTGCTTTGAACACGTTAGATTTTCCGCGGTTGCGGGTCGGCATTGGACGAAGCGGGCAGGATGCAATCGACCACGTCATCGGTGCGTTCAGCAAGGATGAAGAAGCCGCGCTGCCGGAAATCCTCGCGCGTGCGGCGGACGGCGTCGAAACGTTCTTGCGTAGTGGCGCAGAGGCGGCGATTGCGGCGACGAATGCATTCGGTGGAGGCGTGGCGGAAACGGAATCCGACGTATGAACGTGCAGCCGTCGCCTGAGGGACTTGGTCGACTGATCATCGTCATCGGCCTCGCGCTGGTTGTTGTCGGCGTGATTGTCAGCTTTGCGGGCACGCTGCGGCTCGGCTCGCTGCCGGGCGATATACATTGGTCGGGCCGCGGTTGGCAGGTCTGGTTGCCCTTGGGGACGTCTCTTTTGCTTTCACTGCTGCTCACCGTCATATTGAATGTCTTCCTGCGCCGGCGTTAAACAGACGATAACATGAGGTAGAGGTTACAACGTTATAACAGCATGGACGCCTTCATAGAACCGAACCCCGACGCTCATCCAAACGCAAAACCGTTTGTCGGCCGCGCAGTTGTTATGCAACTCGATTCGCTGGCGGCCGAAGGATCGACCCTCGTCGAAGACATCGTCTTCATGCGCCGCATTGGTGTGCGACCAATCATCGTGCATGACGTAGACCAACGCGATTACGGGTCGCGCCTGGTGGGGCACATCAATCGCATCGGCGGTGATGCGCTCGCGCTCGACGGCACATCCGCGAGCACGCTCGTCGTCACGGCCGGCTTGGACGGTCGCTCCGTCGTGCGCAGCGTGAACGCCGCGCTTCTGTCGCTCTTACTCGAACAGGGCTATATCCCGATTTTCAGTTCCGAGGGCACGTTGGTTTCGGGAACCGCAGCTCCACTCGATGCGACGGATGCGGCACAAGCGCTTGCGGCGTCCGTGCACGCTATTCGATTGCTCTATCCGAGCGGCACGGGCGGGATTCCGGCCGGAAGTGACGGCATCATCGTCGAGCTTACATCATCGGAGGCGCTGGCGCTCGCCGCGGCGGGCACGCTGCCGGCCGCAGAATCGCATCATCTTACAGCCGCGGCTTTGGGTGTGCGGGCGGGCGTTGACGCTGCGCAGCTGCTGGATCTGAGAGTTGCGCACGCGTCGCTCGTCGAGTTATTGACGGCCCGTCATTTGGGAACGCAGATCGTCTCCCACGTTCTGTTGAGCTAAGCGCTTCGCCGGCTTCCTGGGTCGTCGAGCGCAATTCCCTTGCGGCATAGCGGACACTCATCCGGCGAGTAATCAGCGAGCGGCAGCTCGACCAGTGCGACGACCGGGTAGGGCAACGCAGCTTTTCCTCGCTTAACGACAGCGCCGATCGCGCTGACCTCCGCTCCTTGGGCCTTTACCACATCGATGACTTCCGCCGTAGATTTGCCGGTTGTCATCACATCCTCAACGATCGCGACGCGCTCCCCGGGGTGCAGCAAAAAGCCACGGCGCAGAGTTGGCAATCCCGCTTCTTTCTCGACGAAGATGTTGCGTACGCCAAGGTTTCGCGCGACGATATACCCCGGCAAGATTCCGCCCACGGCGGCTGACACGATAACTTGTGGATTGTACGGGC
>DASZFB010000021.1:0-2183 GCA_035940275.1 Candidatus Eremiobacteraceae bacterium
GAACGCTTTGGCCAGACACATAAGGTCGGGCGCCACCCCCCAGTGCTCGCACGCGAACATTTTGCCCGTGCGGCCCATGCCCGTTTGAACTTCGTCGAGGATGAGCAGCGCTCCGAACTCATCGCACAGTGCGCGCACCCCGGGGAGGTAATTGTCGTCGGGAATATTGACGCCGCCTTCGCCCTGAATCGGCTCCAAAATCACGGCGCCCACGTCTTCGCCAACTGTCTTGAGCGTGTGCATTCGCCAGCGAAGTGCCTGAAGATCGCTAAACGGTACGTGCTCGATATTGGCAAGCATCGAGCCGAACGGCCGCCGGAACTCGCCCTTTGCACTCAGGCTGAGCGCGCCCATACTCTTGCCGTGGAAGCCTTTGGTTGCAGCGACGATCGTTTGTTTGGCCGGATTGAACGCACGAGCGAGCTTGAGCGCAGCTTCAATGGTTTCGGTGCCGCTGTTGCAGAAAAACGCGTACTCGAGTTCGCCGGGTGTTACCATGGCCAACGCCTTCGCCAGCATCGCTCGCAGCGGATCGAGCAGATCCTGGCTGTGCAGCGCCTGGCGTTTCAGTTGATCGGTAACCGCCTTGACGACCTTCGGATGACGATGGCCGACGTTGAAAATGCCAAAGCCCCCAAGGCAGTCGATATATTCCTTGCCTGTGACATCACGATACGCGTTGAGTCCCGCATCGGACCATTCAACCGCTGCGGCGGCATGCTCGACTGACGTCGCCTTACGGTATTCCAAGAAGCCCGGGTTCACGTGATCGCGGAATCCATTGACGGTTTCCTCGGTAACCCATTTGACTTCTTCCGGCGTGATGTCGGTCTTGGCGATCAAATCGAGAACGCGTTGCGTGTACTCGAAGGTTTCAGAATCGGGCGATTTCCCGGAAACCGGAGTTAGATCTGTGGCGCTTTTTTCAACAATCTGCATGATGCTTTCTGTGGTTAGGCGAGGACCGCGTCGCACGACTCCGACAGGCGGCGGAACGCAACATCGAGGTCTGCGTCGCTAATGACCAGGGGCACGAGAACGCGGATGACGTTTCGCTTTACTCCTGCTCCCAGCAAAAGTAAGCCGCGGGAGCGAGCTTCTTCGATGATGCGTTGCACGGTGGCTTGACCCGTGTTCTTTTCGTCGTCGACGAACTCAAAACCCATCATTGCTCCGACGCCGCGCACGTCCCCAATCCTGCGGTGTCGCCGCTTCAGGTCGTGCAGCGTTTGTGACACCTTCTTACCGATAGCGTCGGCACGCGCGAGAAGGTTCTCTTCTTCCATCACCTCGAGCACTGCGAGCGCGGCTGCACACGCGACAGGATTGCCTCCATACGTTCCGCCCAGGCCGCCCGCAGTTGGTGCATCCATGATTTCTGCCTTGCCGATGATAGCAGCGAGCGGGATCCCAGCCCCAACACTTTTGGCAATGCAGATGAGATCGGGTTCAACGCCGGCGTGCTCGATCGCGAACATCTTTCCGGTGCGGCCGAAACCCGACTGAATCTCGTCGGCGATGAGCAGGATCCCGTGCTCGTTCGCGATCTTGCGCAGCTCTTTGAGGTACTCGACCGGCGCGGCGACAAAGCCGCCTTCGCCCAGTACGGGCTCGATGATGATCGCAGCAACACGATTAGGAGCAATTTCCGACTCGAATAGATCGTGCAGGCCATCCAGCGCTCTCTTTGTCGTCCACCCATGATATTCATGAGGATATGGCGCGTGATACACCTCGCTGCAGAACGGTCCGAAATTTTGCTTGTACGGGCTGCTCTCGCCCGTCATCGTGAGCGCAAGCATGGTACGACCGTGGAAGCCGTGATGAAATGCGATGACGCCTGCGCGGTTCGTATGCATCCGCGCAATTTTCACAGCATTTTCGGTGGCTTCTGCCCCAGTCGTGACGAGGACGGTTTTCTTCTTGCTCGGACCGGGCGCAAGACGGTTCAGCGCTTGCGCGAGCTTCACGTAGCCCTCGTACATCGCCACCTGAAAGCACGTGTGCGTAAAACGCTCGACTTGTTCGGCGACCGCTTTGAGGACCTTCGGATGCGAATGGCCGACGTTGAGAACGCCGATGCCGCCAACGAAATCAAAATACTCTTTACCGTCGATGTCCCAAAGCTTGGCACCAAGAGCGCGCTCGGTAAAGATCGGGTGAGCGTTGCTGACGCCGCGAAC
>DASZFB010000022.1:0-3302 GCA_035940275.1 Candidatus Eremiobacteraceae bacterium
CGCGTGAGATTGGCGGAGCCAACATAAATCTCGTCACCGGCGTCAATGTATTTCTCGTGCATGTATCCGGACGGTAGTGTGCGGACGTCGACGCTTGCGTTACGCAATTGCGTGAGCGCCTGATACTGACTGCGACTCACGCGACAATCGGCTTCCAGCAGCACCTGGTCATGATGACCTCCGGCGCTGCGTACAACGAGCGCGTTAACAACAGCTGCGTCCGACAAATCCTCAGTGGCGATGCGCAGATCTGATTGGGCCCCCATAAGATGGTTGATGCGCGACCGAATAAGTGTTGCAGGGCCAGTCACAACGTAGTCACCGGGGATCGATTCCGTTCCGGCGATCGAAGCTTCGACTGCTGCGATATCATTCGCAGACGTGTCCGATACGAGCACCTCGCCCGGGCTTTCAAAACCACAGATCGTCGGATTCGCAGTAGAGATCAATGCTACACGCCGATCGACGACCGCAGCCTTTCCGTGCACGAGCGTGTCGGGATGTTGCTCGACAACCAGGTGAACGCCATCAACAAATTCGCCGCGCAGCTTTGCAATGGCGGATGAGGTGCGAACAACGTCTGGTTTCTCCCCGGTATCAGGCGCGCGACCAAAACGCGCAGGGTTTCCTTCGACGTGAACGTTGACTTCGACGTTCCTCGCAGCGGCGGCGTTGAGGCTGGCAATCACAGCGGGATCGGAGACGCTGTAGAACTCAGCATCGATTCTCGTGTGAGCAGCGTCAAGGGCGGCGCACAACGCGTCGCGAGCTGCGCACCCGAAGGCAACCTGGAGTTGTTCCATGCGCTATAGGTCACGCAACGCGCAGCGGCGGTCAAGTGCAAGATCACGGCGTACGCCATCGCAAGCCCAGGAAAGGGTTTCAGGTCAAGGGAACGCCCAAAAAACGCCATGGATAAAGGAAGCGCTGTCCGCGAGATGTTCGACAAGATCGCGGGGCGGTACGACATCGCGAACACTGTTATGACGGGTGGCGTCGATGTGCTATGGCGCAAAGAGGCGGCCGGCAGCCTCATGCTCTCGACCGACGCGCGGGTGCTCGACTTGTGCTGCGGCACAGGCGCGCTGACACGCGAGCTCGCCAGGCGAGTTCCGCACGGCCACGTCACCGGCGTCGACTTTAGCCCACGCATGCTCGCCGTCGCGCGCGACCACGAGGGCCCGGCAAACATCACGTACGAGGAAGCCGACGTCCTGCAGCTTCCATATGAGTCGGGAACGTTTGAGGCTGCGACCATGGCGTTTTCGATGCGCAACGTGACCGACATTGCCACATGTTTGCGTGAGATCGCGCGCGTGCTCAAACCGGCTGGATCGTTTGTCAATCTCGAAGTCGGAAAGCCCAGCAACCCGCTCCTGCGGCGTGCATTTTTCACATATTTTTATGGCGTGATACCGTTCTTGGGTGGACTCGTCGGCGGCGATCGCGCTGCCTATCGCTATCTGCCCCAATCGCTCATCAACTTTCCAGATGCGCGAGCGCTCGCCTTACTCTTCAAGAACAACGGCTTCCCGCACACGCGCTGCGTCGCGCTCACTTTCGGCGTCGCCAATTTACATATTGGCACCACGCAGTCTCCTGTCGTCGTGCGCGCCGAGCCGGCCTACGCGGCGACCTTACCGTGATCAGCAGTTCGTCGCCGAGCGCAATCCGTGAGGTGCTCGAACAATTTGTCCGCGAAGAGCTCAGCTTGGAGAATACGCAGATCGCAAGCGCCGTGTGGGCCATGCTCGACGCCGGCGGCAAGGAATTGCGTCCCCGCATCACGCTTCTCGCCGCGGGTGCAACCAGCGCAGAAGCCCCGAGGGATCCAGTGCTTGCCTCGTACATGGAGCTTATCCACGTCGCAACGCTCATTCACGATGACGTGGTGGACAACGCGCGGCTTCGACGTGGCAAGGACTCAACGAACAACACACACGGCAACCGCTTCTCGGTGCTCGCAGGCGACTATCTCTTCTCGTGGGTTTTCAAAAAAGCTACGCTCGGATACGATAATCCAGTCCCAAATATTCTCTCATCGATGCTCTCGGAAATATGCAACGGCGAAGTTAAGCAGTTGCGTGCCAGCGGCAATCTCCAGCTGCAGCGCGATCAATACTTCGAGATCATCGGCAAAAAGACGGCAGAACTCTTTGCTTCGTCCGCAGAGGTTGGGTCGGTCGTCGCGCTCCAGCGAACGACGGGCAAATCAGGTCCGGCGCTCCGTCAGCACCCCACAGTTCAAGCGCTTCGAGCGTATGGTTGGGCGTTCGGCATGGCCTTCCAAGTCCGCGATGATATCCTCGACGTGATCGCAAGCGAAGCCGCACTCGGCAAACCGGCGGGCTCCGATTTGCGCGAGCGTAAAGTCACGCTCCCACTGATTTTGGCAATGGCATCGGGCGACAGCGAGCTGCGCCGCGCGATCAGCGAGCTCTTTGCATCCGACGACGCCGGCGCGACGCCGCAGCTTGCCGATGTCGTGCAGCGGCTTCGTCAAGGCCCCATCATCGAGGCTGCTCAAGGAGTCGTGAGGGACTTCGAGCACCAGGCCCAGGCTGCGCTCCAGCGCTTGAATCCTTCGAAAGCGGTCGTTGAACTTGAAGCCCTGACGCACGCTCTTAGCGAATACACATCCTAGCCACCAAGGCGAAAGGAGCTCCACGCGCACATGACGCCAATTTTTGCCATCATCACCGGTCCGGAGATCGCAGTCCTCGTCGGTCTCGCGGTCTTGCTGTTCGGCGCGGATCGGATCCCGAAACTCGCGCGTTCCATGGGCCAGGCGAAAAAAGAATTTGAGGCCGCCCAGCGCGGAGAAAGTGGACCCGGCGCGGCGTCAGCAGGCGAAACCACAACACCGCCGAGCGCAGCAGCTCCCCCCAGCGCGCCTACGCCACCTCCCGCAGCGCAGCCCTAAGTCTCGACCCTGAATTCGATGTCGACGCAGGCGGCTGAAGCGCCGCAGGTGCGGACCGCCTCCGACGACGTCGAGATGACCTTCACCGAGCACCTGGCGGAACTGCGTCGCCGACTTCTCATCGCGATCGTCGCAGTCGTGGCGGTTTCTATCGCCGCCTTTCCGCTCTTGCCCTATATCCTCAGTTTTGTCGAGAACACGTTCTTGCGGGGCATTCCCCTGCACGTTTTCTCGCCCGCGGAGATATTTCGCGTTTATCTCAAGCTCTCGATTCTTATTGGTATCGTTGTCGCGTTTCCGGTTGTGCTCTACCAGGTGTATGCGTTTGTCGCGCCGGCGCTCGACAAGCGTCTGCGTTCGCGCATCATTTGGTATGCTT
>DASZFB010000023.1:0-7871 GCA_035940275.1 Candidatus Eremiobacteraceae bacterium
AGATCTATGACTACCTGCGATTGCTCTATGCCCGCATCGGCCACCCGCACTGCCCAAACTGCGGGCGGCCCATCACCCCGCAAACGGCCGAGCAAATCGTCGACCAAATACTGCAACGGCCCGAGGGCACTCGCATACAAGTCCTCGCGCCCATGGTGCGTGGTCGCAAGGGAGAGTATCAGAAGCTCTTCGAGCAGGCAATCAAAGACGGGTACGCGCGAGTGCGCGTCGACGGCCAAGTCCGTGAGCTGCGCGAGAAAATCAGCATCGACAAGAAGCGCAAGCACACGGTTGAAATCGTCATCGACCGGCTCGTGCTCAAGCCCGAGATCCGCAAACGGCTCACCGACTCGGTGGAGACGGCACTCAAGCTGACGCAAGGACTCCTCGTGGCGCTCGTGCAGAAGCCCGGCGCAAAAGAAGAAGAGCTGACCTTCTCTGAAAAGTTTGCCTGCATCGAGTGCGGTCTGTCGTTCGAAGAGCTGACACCGCGAATGTTCTCCTTTAACTCACCCTACGGCGCATGCCCAGACTGCACGGGTCTTGGCGCTCGCATCGAGTTCGATCCGCGACTTGTCATACCCGATCGGAACAAATCGTTCCGCGAGGGTGCGGTTGTGCCGTGGAGCAAGAATCTGTCGCCGGGCATGAACCCGTTTTACGTGCAGCAGGTCGAAACGCTCATCAAAGAGGCCGGGTACAAGCTTGACACGCCGGTCAAGAAACTGCCGAAGGAGCTGCTCGACAAAATACTTTACGGCGAAGAGGAAAAGCGCGACTTCCGCTTCCGCACGAAGTCCGGCAACTACTGGAACTATGAGTCGCAGTATAAGGGCATCATTCCGAGCCTACAGCGGCGTTACGAAGACACGTCCTCCGACTGGGTCAAAGAAGAACTCGAGAAGTTGCAGACCTCGGTCACGTGTCCGACATGTCACGGCGCGCGGCTCAAGCCCGAGTCGCTCGCGGTCACCATCGGCGGGAAATCCATCGCGAAACTCACGTCGCTCTCGGTTGACCGCGCGCTCAGTTTCGTCGAGGCGTTCGAACTCAACGCGCGCGAGGAGCAGATAGCGCGCCAGATCGTCAAAGAGCTGCGCGCGCGACTCGGATTTCTCGTGAACGTCGGACTCGAGTACCTCACCCTCGACCGTAGCGCAACGACGCTGTCGGGTGGCGAAGCGCAACGCATCCGGTTGGCGACGCAGATTGGCTCGTCGCTCGTCGGCGTGCTCTACGTCCTTGACGAACCGTCCATCGGGCTGCATCAGCGTGACAACGCGCGGCTCCTCGCCACGCTGAAGACGCTGCGTGATCTCGGCAACACACTCATCGTCGTCGAACATGATGAAGAAACTATGCGCGAGGCAGATTACCTGGTCGACATTGGTCCGGGCGCCGGCAAAGCGGGAGGGTGGATTGTCGCGGCAGGCACGATTGCAGACATCGAGGCGGAACCACGATCTGCCACCGGCCGCTTCCTCAAAGGCGAAAGTGTTATTCCCATTCCGCCGCGTCGCCGCGTTCCGAAGGGAATTCTCAACATCAAGTCCGCGCGCGCAAATAATCTGAAAGGTGTCGACGTCGATTTTCCGCTGGGCGTCTTTTGCGCGGTCACCGGTGTCTCGGGCTCGGGGAAATCGACGCTCGTTGACATGGTCCTCTATCGCGCGCTCGCCCACTATCTGCACGGGCAACCACCGGAAGACACCTACGGTAAAGTGCGCGGTCTCGAGCAACTCGACAAGGCGATCATCATCGATCAGTCGCCGATAGGACGCACGCCGCGCAGCAACCCCGCGACGTATACGGGCGCGTTCGATCCTATCCGCGAGCTGTTCTCGATGACGCCGGATGCTCGTGTGCGCGGCTACGGTCCCGGAAGATTCTCTTTCAACGTGAAGGGTGGGCGCTGCGAATCGTGCGCGGGCGACGGCATCATCCAGATCGAGATGCACTTTTTGCCGGATGTCTACGTCCCGTGCGAGGCGTGTAAAGGTAAGCGTTACAATCAGCAGACGCTGGAGGTCAAATACAAGGGTAAGTCCATCGCCGATGTGCTCGAAATGCGCGTTGATGAGGCGGCCGAGTTTTTTGTCAATATTCCGCGCGTGTACAATAAGCTACAGACCATCTGCGATGTCGGTCTCGGCTACATCCAAATGGGCCAGCCGGCGACCACGCTCTCCGGCGGCGAGGCGCAGCGCGTCAAGCTTGCGACCGAACTCTCGCGGCGCAGCACCGGCCGCACGTTCTATATCCTTGATGAACCGACGACCGGTTTGCACTTCGCCGACATCGCGCAACTGCTCGTCGTTCTGCAGCGTTTGGTAAACTCGGGCAACACGGTGCTCGTCATTGAACACAACCTTGACGTGATCAAAACCGCAGATTACGTCATCGACCTCGGTCCCGAAGGTGGCGACAAGGGCGGACGAGTCGTCGCGAGCGGCACGCCGGAAGAGGTGGCGCGGGCCGAGAGTTCACACACGGGCCGCTACCTGCGCCGGGTGCTCACAGATCCGCGCGCGCACATTGCCATTACGACCGAGCACGAGGCTGTTGCGCAGTACGAACGAGCCAACCGTGAGCTGCTCAAAAACCTTGAGAATTCGGGCTCCCAGACCGCTCAAGAGCCCGAAACCGTGGCCCGGCCCTGAAGTCCTCGGCCCGTTCGGCCGATGACTAGAATACTCAAGCAGCTTCAAGCGGGCTGTTTGGTAAACGTACTAAAGAGGGACCATGCACGACGCCATTGGCTACGGCGAGCTGCCTGCCGCACTGCCGCTTCCGATAGACATCACGGTTCGTAACGCGGAGCAAGGGGTCAATCAGACCGGCAAGGCTGCCCGTCTCGATCCGAATGGCCTTGTGTGCACGCTGCCGACCGAAGTCAAAGAGAACACGATTCTCTTCACGACGCTCGACATGCGCAGTATCAAGGCCACCGCGCGAGGACTTATTAAAGTGCGCGCGCAGCGGAGCCTCGGTGAGGGCGGCGGCTACGAAGTGACCGCAGACTTTCTCGAGCTCAGCGATGACGCGCGGCAGAAGATCGAGCGTCTCCTCGGGCGACATACGGAAGACGTGCCGGCCGCAAATGCGCCGCCGCCAGCGCAAACATTTTCACCACAGTCAACGTTCCGCGCCGCCGGCGCAGCGACGTTCCTTCCACCGGTCGACTATCAGGCTGTCAATGCGCAGACTGAGCGCCGCCAATACTTCGAGCCTTCGCCAATCCGCGGCGTCACCCAGGCGACGGCCGCAACAAAATTCTGGGGCTCGCTCGGCGTCTCGGCGTATGTCATCGTCGCGCTCATCATTATCGCAATCTTCCCACAAGGACGAGCAGCAGAACTTTATGTCTGGAACCATTTTGCGTGGGGCGTGAGCCGCATGTGGTACTGGGCGAATCATATTGGTGACGTCAGGCTGTGGGGTCAGAGTCCAGATTAGCTGGACCATTGAAGCAACGGACATTTGAAGCAACGGACCTTTAGGTCCGTTCAGCGATGAAGCAACGGACCTTTAGGTCCGTTCCCCGAAGGGCATTGTCATGATGAATGGCGATTCCGGCGGCACCAAAGAGCGACGTAAACACGCTCGCATTCAAAAGACTTTGCCCGTCCACATTCGCAGCGACAAAAACGACAAGCGCTATCCCGCGGAAATCGTCAACATCGGCGGCGGCGGCGTGCTGCTTCGAACCGATGTCGTCGTGGACACGAACGATCTCCTTACAATCGAACTTGATCTGGTTGGCGAGAACAAGCCGATCTCAGTCTTCGGTACTGTCGTTCGTAACGACGCTCGTGGCGTCGGCATCTCGTTCGTGCGCATCAGCGAAATTACGTCGGACCTTATCGAATATTTGATTCGAAAGTGGGAACGCGAGGGCGCTCACCCCGCCTAGCGGTTCGCACGCGTTGCGTGACGAACTCTGCCTTATGAGCTCTGAGCCTCCAGCCAAGCTCGCCAAGCGCGCTGCCGAACTTCGCGAGCTGTTGGACCGTTACAACTACGAGTATTACGTTCTCGACTCGCCCACCGTCAGCGACGCCGAGTGGGATTCGCTCTTTCGCGAGCTCGTCACCCTTGAAGAAAAACACCCGGAGTTGCGCACACCCGACAGCCCTACGCAGCGTGTGGGCGCGGCGCCGTCGGGTTCATTCGAAGAATACAAGCACGTTGTGCCGATGCTGTCGCTTGGCAATGCGTTTGGTGAAGAAGAACTTCGTCAGTGGAACCAACGCGTCACTAAACTCTTGAATAACGCCCCGCACACCTATGTTGCGGAATTAAAGATCGACGGCCTCGCAATCGCGCTTCGATACGAGCGCGGCGTTTTTGTGTCGGGCGGCACTCGCGGCGATGGCAGCGTCGGCGAGAACATCACGCCGAACCTGCGCACGATTCGATCCATACCGCTGCGGCTCAACGGCAAGGTGCCCGAGGTCCTCGAGGTGCGCGGCGAGGTGTATATGCGCCGCAGCGAATTCGATAAAATGAACGAAAAGCGCATCGCCGCCGGCGAACCCGCGTTCGCGAATCCGCGCAACGCATCCGCAGGGGCGGTCCGGCAACTCGATCCGCGCATCACCGCATCGCGCCCTTTGCGATTCTTCGCGTACGCGCTTGGTGAAGTCAAGCCATCATTTGACGCCGATACGCAGTGGCATCTGCTCGAGAAATTCAAGAGCTATGGATTACCGGTGAATAAGGAAGCGCGTCACTTCGACGATTTCGACGAGCTCGTAAAATTTTGTGAATCATGGGAAGACAAACGCGATAACATCGACTATGGCATCGATGGCGTCGTCGTCAAGATCGATGCATTCGATCAGCAGCGGAAACTCGGATACGTCGGGCGCGACCCACGCTGGGCAACGGCCTTTAAGTTTCCAGCTGAAGAGGCGCAAACTCGGTTGATATCAATTGAAGTGAACGTTGGCCGAACCGGCAGCGTCAACCCTTATGCCGTGCTCGAGCCGGTGCAAGTAGGCGGAGTGACTGTGACGACTGCAACGCTGCACAATGAGGACTATGTTCATCAAAAGGATATTCGCGCCGGTGATCAGGTCATCGTGCGACGTGCGGGCGAGGTTATACCGGAGATCGTTCGTCCGGTCACCGAGGCCCGTGCGGGTAAGCGTCTTCCAGTCTACCAATTGCCAAAGAAGTGTCCAGCGTGCGGAGCGGACGTCTATAGGCCCGAGGGCGAGGCGATGGCGTACTGTACGAATCCCTCGTGCCCCGCGCAATTCAAAGAGAGCCTCGTTCATTTTGCACACGTGATGGACATCGAAGGTTTGGGGTACAAGGTGTGCGAGACGCTCATTACGAGCGGCCTCGTCAAGGACGTCGCCGATCTTTACTTCTTAACGCAAGCTGATTTGCTCTCGTTACCTCGCACAGGCGAGAAATCGGCGTCCAACTTATTACGCAACATCGAAACCAGTAAGACCAGACCTTTCTGGCGCATCCTCTACGCTTTGGGTATTCGATTCGTCGGCGGTCAGAACGCACAGATTTTGGCCAATGCGTTTCCAAGCATCGACGAACTCGGTAGCGCAACTCTTGATGTATTGCAGAGCGCGCCGCAGATTGGACCTAAAATAGCGCAGAGTGTCGTCGAGTATTTCCAGCAGCCTCAAAACCGCGCCGTCATCGAAAAGCTTAAACGAGCAGGCGTCAATTTACGAGAAACGTCGGCGGTGCGACCCAGCGCAGATGGGCCGCTGGTTGGCAAAACATTTGTGCTTACAGGCACGCTGCCCAATCTATCACGCGAAGAGGCAACCGCTCTCATCGCCGAGGCTGGCGGAAAAGTTTCGGGTTCGGTCAGCAAGAAAACCGACTACGTGGTGGCGGGGGAATCAGCGGGCAGCAAGTTGACCAAAGCCGAGCAGCTCGGCGTCAAGGTTGTCGGCGAATCAGAACTTCGTAAGCTTACTGAACGACGATAGGCACCGATACTGCGTTACCCGCCTCGTCGGTGACATGAGCAGTGCACGATCCGGCCGCTATGGGCTTCACCGAGTAGGTCGCGGACGCATCGCCAGTCGCGGCTACAAAAATCGTTGCAACCTTGGAACAGTCATCGGTTTCCTTGAAAGCGCTTACGCGGGCTGTGCTCGAGACTAAGAACAGCTGGGATTCTGCCACGGTATCGATGGTCAAGTGCGTGGGATTCGCCGAGAGCGTTCCTGGTTGGGATGGCACGGCGCTAACAGGCTGCGTTGTTGCCGCTGCAGCCTGACCTTTGCGCCACACTGTTCCGTCAGCAAATTTCACCGACGCAACATGACACGTAACGTTTGGTGCGATAAACGCCGGTAAAATGAACGCTTGACCAAAGCCATTCTTATATTGATGTTTAATCGAGACGCCAGGCGAAAACGTGCCGACATCGCGGATGACAAAATGGTCGCCACTCGAGTCTACCGCGAAATTTACGAGCGTAGCTGCCTGGTTGGACTCATTGACGAACTCAATTGCGATGCCAGAACTCGTCGACGCCGGTATAGGAATGCCTGCGACCGTTTGCGTTTGGGTAGTATTCTTATTGATAATCGGGCCACAGCTGTTGATCGTCACGGGTGGGGAGTCGCCGCGTGCCGTTAACGGACACAAGAAGAGCAACGCTGCTATCAAAGCGATAGCACTCAAGCGGCTGCTCATGATATTCGATGTTCTCATTAGCCCAATCTCCTAGCTAGAGAGAAGTTTATAAATTGAAGCAACGGAACTTTAGGTCCGTTCTTATACCACGCGCATCAAGTAGCCGTCGTCTTCCTCTTCTCGATCGTCGAGCCAGTGCAGCGCGTCCTGCAAGTTGTACGCGATGGCGCTTGCGACAACACTGTGCTTGTGCTGGCTGTCGAGATAGTTGGCGGTAATGCCGTGCCAGTATGCACCGATCGCCGCCGATTGACGCGGACTGCAACCGGCCGCAAGCATCGTGCCGATCATCCCCGAGAGCACGTCGCCGGATCCGGCTGTAGCCAGCACCTCGTTACCCGTAATGTTGACGTAGGAGGCCTCTTTCGTTGCGATGATCGAGCGCGGTCCTTTGAGCAAGAGTGTCACGTCAAGGGCGGTCGCAAATTCATCCGCCGCTTTCATCCGGTTTGCGATCGCGGCATCGGCATTCTCGCCCAACAGCCTGGCGAACTCAGCATCGTGCGGCGTAAGAACTGCCTTTTTGCCGTTAATGATCTCAGTATGGCCCGCGAGGGCGAAGAGCGCATCGGCGTCAACGACAAGCGGCCGCGAGCTCTGGCTTAAAAACAAACGCACGACTTCTTGCGTGAGCCGCTCGCGTCCGAGTCCCGGCCCGATCACAACGGAACCCGCGTGTCGCGTCAGTTCCAAAAGAGCGTTCGCGATGGTCGCGGCATCATCAGTGTCGGGCCACGGTGAGACAACCTGTTCCAAAACATGTGCACCGATGGCTGTCGTGGCGGACGAAGGGCACGCGATCGTGACGTATCCCGCCCCTGCATGCTGCGCGCCAAGCGAAGCGAGCAGAGGCGCCCCCACATACTGACTGCTCCCACCGATTATGACAACGTCGCCTGCGCTGCGTTTGTCGGCCTGACGGCTGCGGCGAGGTAACCAAAAGAAGAACTGCTGTTTGGTCATGACGTGGTATCGCCCGCCAACGTCGGCTAAGATAGCCGGCGGGATTCCGATATGCGCCACCCACAACTCGCCGACATACGAAGCTGCGGGAAACAGCAACATGCCGACCTTTGGTGCGGCCATCGTGACCGTTGCGGCCGCGGTCACTGCCGGACCCGGCACCATGCCCGAGCTTGCATCGATCCCGGTCGGAATGTCTACCGCAATAACTTCGCGGCTCGCGATGT
>DASZFB010000024.1:0-7934 GCA_035940275.1 Candidatus Eremiobacteraceae bacterium
CGGTTAGCGCAAACCCTCGGCTGGTATCCAGCTTTCTAGTACACTGAAATGAGATCGGCAGCTACGTGTACGCTGAGACGCTGAGGTGGTCGAGCAGCCAGGTGCTACCACTACCCGAGATCGGAGCGCCGCAGTATGGGCATTTGAGGGCACCTGAGTCGGCCGGCGCACCGCATGATGGACAATGGAGCGCTCCGCCTGTGCCTACGCTCTTCGGAGTGGTCGATCCACTCGGCCGCGTGAAGGTTGCGAATTCGGTGAATGACTCTGCTTGCGCGCTTCCTTCAGCGACAAGATTGGTCATATCATCTTTGGTGAAGCGTTTTGCGCTGCCGGTGAAGCGCACCGTGATGCATTGCGTGTCACCACCGATATTGACCTTAAAAGTTGTCGGAGTGTCGAGATCGATGTCGCTTGCAGTGCGCGTGTAGCCGGCATCGTGCCAACCGGCGATGCGCTGCTTAAATCTATCGAGAAATGCCGGCGTCACGGCTGACGCAATAGCGTCTGCATTCATCGCGCCTTCGGCGGCGAGGACAGCTGAGTATGTCTTCGTGACCTCGGTGAGAAACGTAGATTCCAAGAAGTTTGGATCGGCCTTTTGCAGGCTTTGGAGATCGGTTTTCGCTTGCACCCACATAGGGGGTGCGAGTGGTGCCCCGACAGCGGCGGGATCGGGTGCGCCGCCGCCAAGCCCTTCTAGCGGCATGCCACCTTGGTCGACGAAGACAAATTCACGCTGTTGACGCGTTTGCGTCAGCATATTTAAGAGTGACCCGACGCTGCCGAACAGCTCCGACCAAAAATCTCCGAGCATGTATCTCCGTTAACGGACCTAAAGGTCCGTTGCTTCAAAGGTCCGCTGCTGCAAAAGGCCAGTTGCCTTTCTTCAATATATACTTCGGCAAAATGCGAGAGTGTCAGGTTCCTCGGCGTGACAGAGCGCACTCTAACAGGTGTTCGACCAGCGCTTCATACGATATTCCCGCCGCTTTGGCCGCATCGGGAAAAAGGCTGAGCGGCGTGAGGCCGGGCAGGGTATTGCACTCCAAAATGGCGATCTGGCCCGAGCTGCTCAACATGATATCGACCCGCGAATAATCACGGCAGCCGAGCGCGCGATGAAGGGTGAGTGCAGCGCCTTGCATCTCCTCGGTCGTCTTGGGTTCAATTTTCGCAGGTACCGTATGCGTGCTTCCGCCCGGCGTGTATTTTGCTTTGTAGCTGTAGAAGCGATCGTGCGGTGCGATCTCAACAACCGGCAGCGCTCGATCGTCTAAAATTGCCACTGTGAACTCACGTCCTTCGATATATTCCTCAACGATGATTTCGCCGTTGGCGACTGACGCCTCAAGAATAGCATCTTCCCACTCTGCTTTAGTGCGCACGATGCTCACACCGACCGCCGATCCCTCCGCTCGCGGTTTTACGACGCACGGCAGCCCGAATTGCTTCTCAACGGCAAACGAACGCGCTGCGTCTGCGTACATGTGGATAGCGCGGGGCGCCGGCAATCCCTCCGCGAGCAGAAGCGATTTAGTAAGCCATTTATCCATCGCCACCACCGACGCGCGCACTCCGGTGCCTTGGTATGGAATGCCGAGCCAGTCGAGGAGAGCCTGCACGGTGCCGTCTTCGCCCTCCCCTCCGTGCAGCGCGTTGAAAACTGCCGCCGGCCGAATCCGTCGCAACTCCTCAACGAAGCCGACGCCATGATCGACACGCGTCGCCGGATAGCCGAGCGATTTGAGCGCCTGCATGACGCCATTGCCTGTCAGCAGGCTGATCTCGCTTTCGACGGAGTTGCCGCCCATGAGGACCGCGACGTCGGGTTTGGCACGTTCGGTCGACATAAAGTCGACCGCTACATTCATAGTATGTGGACCTCTACATTCATAGGATGTGAACCTCGAGCTCGAGCTCGACATCGTGCGCATGCTTGACTGTCTCGCGCACTTCCTCGATCAGCGCGACAACGTCCGCGCAGCGAGCGCCACCACGATTGACGATAAAGTTCGCATGTTTTTCCGAAACCTGCGCTCCGCCCATGCGCAGACCTTTGCAACCTGCGGTTTCGATCAGTCGTGCTGCGTAGTCGCCGGGTGGATTGCGAAAGATGCTGCCGGAGTTGGGAAGTTCGAGCGGCTGCGTTGCGTTGCGACGCTCAATTTGTCGTAGCAGCTCGGCTTGCACCGCGGACGTGTCGCCCTTGCTCAATTCCAACTCTGCCGAACAGACGACCGCACGACGGTCGAGCGTCGAACTTCTATAGGTAAACTCCGGAAGCGTGTATGTCTGGAGGTCTTCGCCAGCGATGACCACTTCGATCCGGCGCACGAGATCACCAATCTCAACCTTGGTGCCCGCATTCATGCGGACGGCTCCGCCGACTGTCCCCGGAATTCCGACGAGCGCTTCGGCGCCGGCAAGCCCAGCCTTAGAAGCCTCGCGGCAGACCGCAACGATTGGCGCAGCACCGCCCGCGCGCACCGTCGTGTCCGTTACCGAAATTCGCGTGAAGTCGCCCGCGAGGCGGATGACGAGCCCTGGAAATCCGTCATCGCTCACCAGCACATTGCTCCCGAGCCCGAGCATGGTCCACGTAATCGACTCAGTGTTACAAAATTTCAACAGCTCGGTGAGCGTCGCAACGTCTGAGACGACGGCAAATGCTGCTGCCGGACCGCCCACCCGCATCGACGTCTTTGGCGCAAGCGGTTCGTCAAACGAAACCGCATCGCCGAGCAGCTCGCGCAGGCGTGTGCGATGCGCCGTCGTTAAAGCTTGTCCTGGGACCTTCGATGCGAGGCTCACGCGTGCGCTGGGCTAGAGGTTTGCGACGCCGGCGTCCGCAGCGGAGAGACCGGCTGCGAGCTCGTGAGCAACACCACCGATGTCACCCGCGCCCAGCGTGAGCACGAGATCGCCCGTCTTGATCGTTCGCTGCAAGTACGCGAGCACGTCTGCGGGCTTCGGGAGATGCGTCACTTTCTTGTCTGCGTCGAGATCGCGAATGAAGTCGACAATCGATTCGGAGCGCACGCCCGGCAGCGGCAGCTCACCGGCAGGATAAATGTCGGCAACGACAACTTCGTCAGCGCGTAAGAGAGAGCGCGCGAAATCGCGCATGAGGTACGCGGTGCGACTGTAGCGGTGCGGTTGAAACGCGACAACGATGCGGCCGGGCCAGTATGCGCGCGCGGCGGCGATTGTTTCTTGTACAGCTGTCGGATGGTGAGCGTAGTCATCGACCACGAGCAACGACTGGCTATCATAGAGCACTTGGAACCGGCGGGCGACACCGCGGAAGCGCGCGAGCGCGCGCGCGATAACTTCGAAAGTTACCCCGAAACGCAACCCGACAGCGACCGCAAGCAGTGCGTTCGAGATATTGATCCTCCCGGGAACGCGCAACGTGATCTCACCCAGTGTCTCGCCGATGGTTTGCAGGGTGAACGAAGAGCCAAAGTCGGCAAGTTCTGGATCAACCGCACGGAAGTGTGCCGACACATCGAAGCCTGCCGTGATAATCGCGGGATCTCCAAGTAAACTCGGGCTTTGACAAAAACGGCGCAACAGTTCTCCCACCGCAGGGCAGTCTGGCGACGCAACAATGCAACCCGCGGGCGGCACTCGTTCGATAAACGATGTGAAGGTCTCGATAAGATGCTCGAGATCGCGATAGTAACCGAGATGATCGTTTTCAATATTGGTGACGACCGCGCAGTTTGGATTGAGGCGCAAGAAGGACGCATCGCTCTCATCCGCTTCGGCAACGACAATGTCGCCGGCGCCGAGCCGCGCGTTCGCTCCGAGATCGTTGACCTCACCACCGATGAGTACTGTCGGCGCGAATCCACCCGCATCGAGCACGGCCGCGATCATGGAGGTGGTTGTGGTTTTGCCATGCGTTCCGGAAACTGCAATGCCACGTTTATCCGCCATGATCTCGGCGAGCATCTCTGCGCGCTGCATGACCCGAATGCCGGCTTTTTGCGCGGCGATGACCTCGGGATTGTCGAGCGGAATTGCGGATGAGATGACAACTGCGTCGGCACCCTTGATGTTTTCGGATGCGTGCCCGAGCGTGACGGTGGCACCCAGGCCGCGCAGCTTCTCCAGTGTGCCGTTCAGTTTGAGATCGGAGCCAGAAACGCCGACGCCAAGTGCCAAAAGCACGCGGGCAATGGCGCTCATGCCGATGCCCCCGATGCCGACAAAATGCACGTGACGATGCAAGCGTTTCATCTACCTATGCGATTTAGGCGAGCATCAAGGTTGGCCCTGTGTCGAGCAAGCGCGCGAGCATCGTCTCCACCGCGCGCGGACGCGCGAGTCGTTGCAGCGCAGCCGTGATGCCGCTCAACTTCTGCGGCTCGGCAGCATCGATGATCATCCAGTAGAGCGAGTCGGGCGTAAGAACGCCGTCCATCATCGTGAGTGCAGCGCCGCGATCGACAAAGTAATCTGCATTCGCGCGCTGGTGATCTTCGCTTGCGTGCGGGTACGGCACGAAAATGGCCGGGAGCCCCACCGTCGCCACCTCGGCCAAGGTTGAAGCGCCGGCGCGGCAGAGGACCAGATCCGCGGCCCAATAGGCGAGGGCCATCCTGTCGAGATAGGCCTTCACCACGTAGTGGTTGTCGTTGGGCTCGCGTTTGCGTTCGGCAACCATCCATTCGTAGTCGCGCTTTCCGCTGAGATGGAGCACCTGCCAGTTCGTGGGCAACCGGCGGCGGGCAACCATGCCGCTTGTCGCCACATTGATCGTACGCGCTCCTTGACTGCCGCCGAAGACGAGTACCGTGAAACGGTCGGGATCGAGGCCGAGGCTGCGGCGCGCCTCACTTTTTGCTATCGGCGTGTAGAGATCCGCACGCACTGGAATCCCTGTGAGCCGAAACTTGTCGGCGAAGTGACGCGATGTATCGCAGTCGGCGTATCCACCCCAAATCTCGTTCGCGTAGCGAGCCAGGCGGCGGTTTGCGAGACCGGGCATGACGTTTGGCTCGATGAGCGTGATCCGCAATCTAGGCAACCGTCCGGCGCGGCGCAGAATTGCTCCGGCAAGTACCGCGGGTGCGCAGGCGTATCCGCCGCCGCCGACGATAACGTCGGGCCGAAAGTGCGAAACGATGGGGAGCGCCTGTGCGACCGCGGCTGCATTGCCTGCGAGGCTCAGCGCGCTCGCGAGGCCCGACTTACCCGCGAGCGGCTTGCTGCCAACTGTTTTGTACGGGATGCCGTCGCGGGTGAGCAGCTCCTCGTCAACGTTGCCCTCGGCGCCGACGAAGAGCACGGCGGGTGATTTCGCCGATCCGCTTTGTTCGATCGCGTTGCGTGCCCCGGCATCCGAAGAGCGCCCGGTTTTGTCGGTCGGTTCGCATACGCCGGCATCGCTGTCACCGCGCAGCAGGGCTTGAGCGAGCGAAAGCATCGGATAGATGTGCCCGCCAGTGCCGCCGCCAGAGAAGAGGACGCGCATGAGTTAGGAAGCCTTTCTACGAGTCACGGGCATGGCTGCCGCCGGGGAACGCTTGCCGCGTGAAATGCTGGCGAGGAGCCCGACAGCAAAAAGTGTCATGACAAGCGACGTGCCTCCGTAGCTGACGAAGGGAAGTGGCACTCCCGTCACCGGCCACGAGGACGTCACGACGCCGATATTGATGAGCGCTTGCAGCGTGATCGCCGCGGTCAAGCCGATGGCGAGATAGAAACCGAAACGGTCTTCGGCACGCATCGCAATACGGATGCCGCGATATGCGAAGACCAGAAAGAGAACGACGACGGCGGTAGCGCCGACGAATCCCAGTTCCTCGCCGATGATGGAAAAAATGAAATCGGTATGTTGGGCCGGCAGGTAGCCGAACTTTTGACGACTTTGACCAAGACCTAATCCGAACAGCCCGCCGGAGCCAAGAGCGTAGAGCGACTGGATGATGTGGTAGCCAGTGCCTTGCGGATCTTTCCACGGATGGAGGAACGCGAGAAAGCGATCGCGCCGGTACGGGCTTGCATAGATAAATCCGAGCAAAGCCGGGATGGCGACGGCAGCCTCGATCGCAAGATGCGTCAGACGCGCGCCGCCCGCGAAGAGCATGACGAATGCGGTGAGCACATACAGTGACGCCGTGCCAAGATCAGGCTGGCGCATGACGAGAGCAAAACATACGCCGACCCAAAAGATCGCCGGGAAGCCGACGCGCGTGAATGAAGCGGCACCTTCAGGTCGCGCCGACATGAGCCGAGCGAGATACAAGACGAGCGCCAGCTTGGCGAACTCCGACGGCTCGAACGTCAACACACCAAGCGACAGCCAGCGACGCGCACCGCCTTCGACCGATCCCAAACTTGGGATAAGCAC
This sequence comes from Candidatus Eremiobacteraceae bacterium, assembly GCA_035940275.1. Classification (GTDB taxonomy): domain Bacteria; phylum Vulcanimicrobiota; class Vulcanimicrobiia; order Eremiobacterales; family Eremiobacteraceae; genus JAFANK01. The sequence goes on from DASZFB010000024.1 coordinate 6,365, forward strand.
GACGGCAAGCAGGATGATTGCCAGACCTAAAACCCACGGTGCTATGGTTCGCAGCTTTGTGTAGTCGAACCGCATGGCGAGCACGAGCGCACCCGCGCCGACCACCGCCCAGAGCAGCTCGCGCTTCAGGTAATAGGTTGAGTCATGAAATTGTGTATACGCCACTGCGGAAGAGGCAGAGAAAACCATCACGATACCTGTCGCGGTGAGCAGTGCTGCGACGGCAAGCAAAACCGTGTCCGGTGCGCGCCGCTGCGTCATGGTGCTGCCATATCCGGATCGCGCTTCGCGCGCGCGAGCTGCGCAAAGTGTTCGCCGCGCTGCTCCGCGCTTTCAAACATGTCAAATGATGCGCATGCAGGCGACAACAGGACGACATCGCCGCTCGTTGCAGCGGACGCAGCGTTGTCGACGGCTGCTTCGAGATCGCGTGCGTAGACGACCGGCGGACCTTCAATGAGCTCGCCAATCTCCCGAGCGGTCTCACCGATCAGAATGACTCGTTTGGCATGCTTGCCTGCAGCCGACGCTAAACTCGTAAAGTCGGTCTTCTTGCTCTTGCCCCCCGCAATGAGGATAATGGGCACGCTGATCGCCTCGAGCGCAGCAATCGCCGATGCCGGATTCGTTGCCTTGCTGTCGTCGATCCATGTGACGCCACCCGCTTCGTGCACCACAGTAAGCCGGTGCGGCAGTGGATCAAACGTACGAAGGCCTTTGCGGACGGCTTCGAGTTTGGCCCCGGCGGTCAGCGCTGCGAGCGCGGCTGCCATCGCGTTAGCAACATTGTGCCTTCCACGGATGCGCAGATCTGTGACGTCGGTCAGCGGCAACTCGCGTCGCTTGTCGCGCACGACGAGCGCGTCTCCCTCGAGCGTCATAGTCAAACCGCGGTCGGATGGATCCATGCCAAACCACAAGGCGCGGCATGGCACCGTACGCCCCGCACCGGAGCGCAGAGCCGCGCACGCCTCGTCGTCTGCGTTGCCGATAAAAACGTCGTCCGCCTTTTGATTGGCAAAGATTCGAAATTTCGCTTCAGCGTACTCTTCCATCGAATGATAGCGATCGAGGTGATCGGGTGAGATGTTCAGCAGGACGCTGATCCGCGGCGCAAACGTGCGGATCCCCTCGAGCTGGAAACTCGAGACTTCAGCGACGATCCATTCGTCTTTCTCCGCAGCTGCGGTCTCGCGGACAAGCGGATTGCCAATATTGCCGCCGACGCGGTTGGGAATCCCGGCGCTGCGAAGTAGGTGGCCAATGAGGGCCGTGGTCGTTGACTTGCCTTTGCTCCCCGTCACCGCGATGATGGGACCGGAGGCGAGCGCGTACGCTAGCTCGATCTCGGAAATCACCGGCCGGCCGGCATTATGTACGCGGGCAACGGCGCGATGTGTGAGCGGCACGCCGGGTGAGACAATCGCGGCCTTCGCCTCGTTCACCGCGCGATCCAACTCGTCCTCACCAACAAGCGGCACGCGTAGCCGTTCGAGCGTCTCACGTGACTCGCGCGCGAGCAGTTCGGGTGGCTTGTCGTCGTACGCGACGACGCGCACGCCACGCGACC
>DASZFB010000025.1:0-2939 GCA_035940275.1 Candidatus Eremiobacteraceae bacterium
CGACGAGTATCTGCGCTGGAGCAAAAACGAGTGGCGCGGCTTCACATTGCGTGTTGATGGTATGGTAAATAGACCGACATCGTACGATATGCCGACCCTGCGACGCAAATTCGTGCGCCGCTCCCAAATCACGCGGCACGACTGCGTTGAGGGTTGGAGCGTTATCGGCAAGTGGAACGGTGTGCTCGTCGCTGATTTGCTCGCCGACTGTCAGCCCAAGCCGCTCGCGCAGTTTGTCGTCTTTCATTGTATGGATGACGACGGTTCTGGAAACTCGTATTACGAGTCGCTCAACATGCATCAGGCGATGCACCCGCAGGCATTGCTTTCGTACGACCTCAACGATCGTCCGATACCGGTCAAAAACGGTGCGCCGCTACGCCTGAAAGTGCCGACGCAGCTCGGCTACAAGAGCGCGAAGTATGTGCGCCGGATCGAGCTCGCAGCATCGCTTGGCGGAAGCCTCGGCCGAGGCGGCTATTGGGAAGATCGCGACTACGAGTGGTTCGCCGGCATCTAACCCTTTAAAGTAACGGACCTTTGAAGCAACGGAACTTTGAAGCAACGGACCTTTAGGTCCGTTATTTCTTATCGCGCGACGGTTATCGCCGCCGCAGTGGCGCGCGCGAGCAGTGCGGCGCGTGTGGTTCCATGGCTAGGATATGCCGCTTCGCCGAGTGTGACACGCCCAAGCGCAGCCGTCAGCGCTTTGTCGCCTTCGGCTTCTTTCAGTGCTCTGCGTAACGCCTTTTTGATCCGGCTCGCTGCGACGTCGGTTTGTTCCGGCACCGCTTCCGCAACGATTACGAGCAGGCTGTCACTGCCCTGCGCGATGACGTCACTCGCGCGCACGACCGGTTCAATATGTCTGCGAAAAAATGCGAGCAACTCGTCTGTGCCCGCGGCGGACGAACGCTGAGCATCCTTTTTTGCGAAATGCACGAGAACGAGTCCAAAACAACCGCCGCTCATTTTCGCCCAGGCAACCTCGTCTTCGAGCGTCGCGAGCAGATCGAGTCTCGCCTCTTGGGGAAAACCGGTGGCGCCGAGGTCACGCTGAGCGCGCCGCGCAACCAACTTGAGCCGGCGTCGTGCCGAGTCGATATCCGCCGGAGGCACGGTGATCTCTTCAAACGAGCGCGTCTCTTCCAGATCGGGCTGTGCAACGATGGCGGCAGAAATCCAATCAATGGGGAACGACTGACGTTTCCAATCGTTGACCTCGATAACCGCGAAGCCTTTTGGGATCGTTGTTTGCGCAAGCGCGCCGGGCTCGACAACCAGCGCCACCCGAGCACGGCCCAGCAGTGCGCCGGCAGCGTCAACGATAGAACGCTCATGGCGCGTGACGGTGAGGACGCAGGCATCAAAGCCATAAGCTCCGACCGTGGCCGCGCGCAAGGCGTCGTAGCGCGAGCTTTGTGTGATCGCGTGACCAGCACTTCGTAACGCTCGGGAGATGGAACGACACCGCTCACACGGATCTGCAGCGGTGCAGCTCGTACAGGTAAGATTGACCGACGCCATGACACAGATTGTCGGCGAATGGTGCGACGAGCCCTGCCTCCCGGCGCGCACAAACCGGAGGCAACACTGGGGCCAACCTCAAAGGCAGCCCCATGCAGGCTTCTCTCGTGCGGCGATTGGCCGTGTACGCCGTCATCGCCGGCACGATCGCGGCGTTGCTGGTTGCAATCGACCGCTATAGGTTCGAGATGCGCAACCGCACCGTCGAAATCAGCATGGATCAGCAGGACTTGGCCGATTTCGCCCATGCCTACGGCTACGATATGGACGAGCTCATGCGCGAGATGCGCCGGGCCGGCCTAACATCAGTTGCGGTGTACGAAGAGCAAGGCCAGCGCGTGAACACTACAAATCATGCCCTTGCTCTTACGGGTCAGCAAATCATCGACAGCGCGCGCATCTCTCCGGTTGCTGACCCGCTGCTCGCGACCATGGTTCGTTCAAACACGATTGATCCCAATAGAATCTACTTGATCGTCTACGACGAGCCGACGTTGGAGCGCTACGTTTCAGTGCTGAGAACCCAGCTTGAGCCGAACACGGTGTCGGTCGTACGCACAAAATTGCCCGCAATCGTTGCGGTAAAAACTCAACTCGATTTCTTCAATGGTCTCGGCCTTGGCATTCCTCAAGACATTGCCGACCAAGTGCGGCGCAACGGACTCCTTGTCGATCCCCGAATCCAGAACAACGAGCGAATGGGGCCCGACCACATCGCCGCCACGTTCGCCCAAATGCTGCAAGGCGGCCACATCGGCACCGTCATCTTCTTCGGGCCGCGGAACGAAGTGCTCGGCTATCCGTTCAACCTCGATGCAACCGCCGACAATTTTCGTTCGTCAAAAGTGAATTTTGGAGACGTCGAGGCATATACGCAAGATCAAATCCAAAAAGGCGGTATCACGCTTGCGCGTAAGGTCGTCAATCAAACGGTGCGGGTCGAAGCCATTTCCAAGGTCGAACTCGACAAACTCGATTTCGATGTGGTCATCGCCCGATACTTGCTCGGTGTGCGCGAGCGAAACATCCGCGTCATCTATTTGCGCCCGTTCCCGCACGTTATTGCACGGCAGCTGGCTGACGGCACGCAAGTCACCGAGACCGCAGAGGCGACCAATCTCGACATGCTGCGCCAGCTGCGAGACAGTCTAGCAGAAAATGGTTTTCGCAGCGGTCACGCCTACGGGTTTGTAAACTTCAAAGGCTTCAAACTGACGCTGCTCTACTTTATCGTGGCGCTCGGTGCCGCCGGCGCTTTCTTGTTGTTGCTGGACATCTATGGTTCGGCACGGCCATGGATGCCGTGGGCATTTTTCGGCCTAACGACAGTTGCATTCTGGGTGACCGCCATCTTCGAACGCGATTACATCGTCCGACAACTGTGGGCGCTCGGCGCGGCCCTCACATTCGCC
>DASZFB010000026.1:0-9064 GCA_035940275.1 Candidatus Eremiobacteraceae bacterium
ACGCCAGGTGCGCACGCGCGGACGCCGCTTGACGATCGAACGCGCAATGGAACGCGCGTGGCGTTCGTCGCCGTAGTCACGGAGCAGCTGTTCGAGTTCTCCCTGTGGTAGCGTTCGCAGCAAGTCGGAGGCGCTGGGCTCGTCAGACGTTGGGTCGAGGCGCATATCGAGAGGCTGGTCGCCCGCGAATGAAAATCCGCGCGAGCTATCGGCGAGCTGTAGCGACGAGATGCCGAGGTCGTAGAGAATGCCGTCGACGATTTTTTGGCCGCTCTGGTCGAGCGCGTCACCAAGTTCGCCGAAATTCGCATGTCTCGGGATGAGGCGCGTCGGATACTTGCGCGCCATGACTCGCGCTCGCTCGATTGCAGCAGGATCTGCGTCGAGCGCAATGACCTTGCTGTTCGGCAGAGCGTCGAGCAGCGCAGCCGAATGTCCGCCCGCGCCAAAGGTCGCGTCCACAAACACTCTTTGCCTATCGCCTTCGCCTGCCGCTTGGAGCAAACTCAAGCACTCCTGTACCATGACCGGCTCATGGCTAGTAGAGCCCAAGCTCGGTCATGAGGTCGGCCATGTGATCGGGCGGCGCGTTGACGCCACGCCAACCCTCAGCTGGCCAGATTTCGACCCTCGTCAGCGTGCCGACAAGGACCGCATCCCGCTTGATGTCTGCCATCTCGCGCAATGCGGCCGGCAACAAAAGCCGGCCCTGCGAGTCAAGCGAGATCTCTTCGGTGTGAGCGAAGAGGTGGCGCACGAACGCCCGGTACTGGGCGTCCTTGCGAGGAGCGGCCTCAAGCTTGGCGCAGAATTCCGACCAGGTTGCTTCGGGGTACATAACAAGGCACGGTTCCGGGGGCGCAATGGTGAGCACAAAATGGTCGCCCAGTCGGGCTCGGAGGCGCGCGGGTATGGTGAGTCGACCCTTGTCGTCAAGAGAATGTTCGTACTGTCCCGTAAATTTGGGAAAAGCCGACATGCCTCAGCCACTCTACCCCACTGAGAACCACTTTGACCCACTATATCGAACCATCGGTCCATTTGCAAGAAAAATGAAGGGCGCCGCTTAGGGCGCCCCTCGACCGTTTGTTCGAATATCTTCCTTATAAGATGCGCTTAGAGCGCGCTGATTCGGATAGCCGCCTTTGCCGTCTTGGCGTCGAGCCTCACCTGGGCTGTGGAACTGCCTGAGGCGTCAACGGTCATGGACCAGGGCCCATCCGTCTTCGCGAGGGGAGCCACGAGCAGCTCGATTGTCTTGCTCCCACCGGCGGGTAGTGCAAACGAAACCTTGTACGGATTGCAGACTGTGCTGTAGCAAAATGAGAGCAGCCATCTCGGCGGTAGCCCAGACGCCGAGAGGTTGATCGTGCGACCCTCGGGCGACGGGTTACGAACGATGACGTACACCTTTGCCGGTTGCGCCGACGCCCCGTGCGCGAGCGTCACTTGGGTCCTGTCAATCGCTATACGCGAAGGCTCGAGTGCGACGTACTGCTCGTTTGCTTGTTGCGAAACGATGGTCAGCGGAGCCGCAGCTTGGGCTTGTGCCAGGAATGGACGGGCCGCGGCATGATTGCCGGCGAGCAATTCCGTGCGCGCCATCTTTAGCCACACGCGCCCAAACTCGTATGCCTTATGTTTCGACGTCGGATCCTTCGCATATGCTTGTGAGGCGAGGTCAAGCGCTTTGCGTTCTGCCTCCAGCGCCGCGGGGTAGTTCTTCAGCGCGTTTTGCGAGGCCGCAACGGTGAGCCAGCTTTCCGGATCGTCGGGGAGGATTTGCGCTTCTGCGGCCGCGATGTCTGCCGCTTTCGCGTAGTCTTTGAGCTCGTATGCTGCAAGATACGCACCGTCATAGGCACGCGTGTCTTTCGGCGCCAGCTTCATAGCCACGTCGAACTGCGCCGCAGCGTCTGCAAACTTCTCCTGATCGGTCAGGATCTGTCCGCGCAGGAGCGCGGCCTCGGCTTGATCCGCTGTGACAGTCTTTGAATTGGCGAGCGAGGCGCGCAGCGAATACGCGTCGGCGAGCGGCGCGTTCAGCTTCCCGCGCGTTTCGTTGACGTTGAAGTATTCAATGGACGAAGAATCGGGCTGAGAGAGCATGTCATCGAGCTTCGTGTTCGCGGCGGTACCGGTCTGGATCGCGTTGTCGAGTGCTTGTGCGTTCGGGGGCGTCGATGACTTTGCAAGCTGTAGGTCGTCAATCACCTTTGCGGTTGCGTCGGCCGCGGTGGCGTGAAACTTTTGCGATAACGCGCTCTCCGGCGGAGCAGCTCCTGCCAGCACGGCGTCAAGAGCGCCCGACAATACGCTCGCGTTGAGCTCGTCTACTTGACGATAGCGAATGATACCGTTGCGGTCGAGCACGTACGTCGTGGGAATCGCTCGCACGTCATACGTTCGGCTGACAACATTATCGTGGTCGAACACGATTGGGTACCGAACGCCTTTGGACTTTGCAAAGACGGAAACGAGAGAAGCGTTCTCACTTGCGTCGACACCGACAAAAATGACACCCTTGCTCTCGTAGCGCTTCTCAACCGCGTTGAGATCGGCCGTTTCCGCGCGGCACGGTGGGCACCACGTCGCAAAAAAGTTCACGACAACAACGTGACCCCGCGCGCTCGCCAGCGCCCAATGCGGTGTTGTCAGCGCGGTAAGGGCGAACGTCGGTGCTTGCGTACCTGTGGCGGGAGCGGCGGCCAGAGCGGGTATCGTGCACAGAGCTAATGCCGTGGCAGCCATGGCGAGAGCGCGCAAAACGCGCGTGCCGGCGGCCAGGATTGAGTCGTTGAAATCGTTCATAGCTCTCTCCGTTCTGTGCAAGCAAGGTTTCGACCGCCCGTGAGGTTGCTTTTTGAAAACGGACGTGCTAGATTTCATGGGTAGTAAGGCTGCGCGCGTCAATCGGCGCGGCGCTTTGTCGTTTCCGAGACGTGAAAAACTGGGGGCTATATCGTGGCTTTTCAAGACCGGAATCTGACCTGCCGAGACTGCGGAGCTGAATTTGCCTTTACAGCCGGCGAACAGGAGTTCTATGCGCAGAAGGGGTTTGAGCACGAGCCAACGCGCTGCCCCCAGTGCCGGCGGGCTCGCAAACGCGACCGCAGCGGTGCCGGCGGCGAGCGAATGATGTTCGACACCATTTGTTCGCAGTGCGGGCAGGCGACCCAGGTGCCGTTTTCGCCGCGTGCGGACAAACCGGTGTATTGCCCCGACTGCTACAAGTCAGTCGCTGGGCGCAGGTCTCGGTAGGAACTAAACGGACCTAAAGGTCCGTTGCTTCAAAGGGTCCGGGGCCCTAAACGGATCTGAAGATCCGTTGCTTCGGCCTCTATGGTTGGGCCTGCGTCACGGCGAACCGTTCCCAAACGTTCCGATAACTAGAGGGAGCCGCGAAACACGCGGTCTGCCCGGATAGCAGGTTTGAGTATTTTGACGGGAATTCGCAGAGCCGCCGCAACGCTATTCATCATCGGAGCCGCCGCCGTCGCAGGCTGCAGCGGTGGCGGATTCTTGCCTTTCGGCGAAGGGCCGCACGCGATGGACGCGGCGCGCCTCAATTCGATCGTGGCCGTACAATCGCGCGCACACGACGTTCCGCCCTCACTTGTCCGTGCAGTGATCGCTCAGGAATCCGGTGGCGATCCGTCCGCGATTTCAACAGCAGGCGCAATGGGCCTTATGCAACTCATGCCGGGCACAGCCTCGGCGTACGGCGTCACGAACCCGTTCAACCCTAATGAGAATATCGCGGGCGGCGTCTCATACTTGCACGACTTGTTGCAACGGTATCATGGCAACGTGTCGCTCGCACTTGCCGCGTACAACGCAGGCAGTGGAGCGGTCGCGAAATATGGTGGTGTGCCACCGTATGCCGAGACTCGCGGTTACGTTCAAAGCGTCACAGCTCTCTATCACGCTGAGTCGCATTCGCACTAGCACGCGCGAGGCGCCGGCGCCTCTTCAGTAACCCAGGATAGCCGCGGAAAACGAAGGAAGTGGCGATGCATGTCGACTCCGAGCGAGGCATCCACGCCGCCCACTGGGACGTCAGATTTCTTGCGTGATGCACCGCATGCGCCGAAAGCAACCGCGCGCCTCGACTGGCTCGCCGGCTCGGCGAGTGCAGCAGAGGCTCGCCTAGGGCACGTACGCAGTCGTCATCCTATTAGCATCCTCGATCGCTACCTCATCAGCGAGATGGCAGCCCCGTTCGCCTTTGCCATCGCTGCGTTCACGTTGTTCCTCCTCATCAACACATTTTTCTTAGCGGCAGACTACATTATTAACAAGTCGGTACCGTTTGGACTTGTCATCCGCTATATCGTGTTGCAGATCCCATCCTTTGTCTACCTCATCCTACCGTTTGCGACGCTGTTCGGCGTGCTTCAGGGGTTCGGCCGTCTTGCCGGCGACAATGAAATGACTGCGCTGCGCACGAGCGGTATCGCTCTGAGCCGCATCGCCCGCCCAGCACTCGTCATGGGCGTTGTACTCACGATTGCGGCATTTCTGATCAACGAGTTCATCGCACCGCAGTCACAGCACAAATCGCAAACCATCTTCCGCGAAATCGCGTACCATTCGAGCCAGCCGATCATTCAGCCGGATCAGTTCGTGCGTACCGAAGACGGCCAACACAGCATCTTCGTCGGTTCGATGGATCCAACCAGTGGCCTCATGCACAACGTGCAGATCTACTCGCTCGGATCCGGTTATTTTCCTGAGACGCTCACGGCTGCGACGGCACGACAAATCAGCGGCAAGCTCGTCCTGTACGATGGCGTGGAAACGCTGTACGGCACGAGCGGGCTCGTCACCAAGCAGCAGCATTTCAACTCGCTCGAATTCCCGCTTGCCGACGCGTCGCTGCTCTTCGAAGGTCCGCGCGGCCCGTTCGAGATGAACTCGCGCGAGCTGTTACGCGAAATCAAGGCGCTTAAGGGCAGTGGTGAAGATACGCGCCAGTTCGAGATGACGCTGCAGCAGAAATATGCCATGCCCGTCGCCTGCCTCATTAGCATCTTCATCGCACTACCGCTGGGCGTTCGCTTCGGCCGGCGCGGTCGCGGTGTCGCGGCGATGTTGGCCCTTTTAGTGCTCCTTGGCTATTGGCTCATCATGGCTGCGACGAATGCCCTCGGTAAGAACGGCGCGATCCCGCCGCCGCTTGCCGCCTGGATTCCGAACCTCGTCATGGGCTCGGCCGGACTCTTCATGTTGTGGAAGGAGGAGCGTTGAGCCGCCGGGGCGTTGCCGTTGGCCTTCGCCGCAACTGATCGCGCGGGGACGCATATCCAAAGGACGGTTCTTGCCGTCCTTCTATTCATCGCCGCCGTCAGCGGGAGAGTAAGCGCGGACACCCCACCCTCGCCGGGTCCGCCTCCGCAGTCCTTGGCATCGCCCGTCCAATCCGCATCGCCAACCGCGCTGCCAGTTTTTCCAAGTGCGACGCCGATTGCGACACCGAACATAGACCAGACGCCGCAACCGATACGTTTTACGCCCACACCATCGAGCGTGGACTACCCGCGCATCAATCGCGGGGCGACACCTGTGCCGACCGAAACACCATCTCCACCGCCCAATCCAAATGCGACGCCCGCGCCCGAGCCGCTGCCGAGCGGCATAGCGCGAGTAACCGCCGACCAATTGTACGGAAATAATGGACCTACTGGGGGCTTCACTGCGTACGGTCACGTGCGGCTCGATTACGCCGACGAAGTCGTCACAGCCGATCAAGCCGTCTACAGCGCAACGACCAAGATTCTTCGCGCTACCGGGCACGTATTGCTGACGCAGGCAGATGGTGACACTGCCACTGCCTCGGCCCTCGAGTACCATTCCGACACCGATCGGGTCGAGATGTTCAACGTCCAAGGCTACACAACAGCGCTCAACGTTCAAGGAGAGCAGATTCAAGGCAAGCTCTACTACAAAGGAGCGGAGGCGATCATCGATCCTGGTGGTCACACGATTATCAAGAACGGCTATATCACCACATGCGAGCCGAACCACGTTGCCTACCACATCACCGGCCGAGAGATTGAAATCCGCCCGCATGACCGCGTCATTGCTAAGGGCTCCGCGCTCTTTCTCGGCAAAGTGCTCGTTGCGGCGCTCGGCGTTCTTGCGCTTCCGCTGACCGAAATAGCGCAGCGCCGGCCGACTGCTTACGCGCCGCGCATCGGCTACAACTCGGTCTACGGCGTTTTCATCCGGGAGTTTATCAACTTCTACCGCGGGCCAAACTGGTACGGCACGTATCACGTGGACTTCTATCAAAAAGTTGGCGTGGGGCTCGGGGGTGATTTCTACTTTCAGCGTAAGGACGGGCGTGGCGGCGGCGAGCTGACCGTCTACAACCTCAACAATAATGGAAATCAACAGTCGCTCACCGGCACGAGAAATACTACGTCGGCGAATCTCAACGTGTCGCGTTTGTTCAGCGACCATCTTTCGACCGCGCTTTCCTTCAGCTATTCGGGGCAGTCGGCGCTGTTCACGGCGCTGCCGACGACCACGTCGACCAATCTCTCGATCAACCACACCGGTGCGCGCAGCTCGACAAGCTACCTCATTACAGACACTGCGACCGGCCCTTCAAAATCGTTCGGCGGGATCCTGAACCACACGATTGCGCTTTCTCCCACGCTGACCCAGACCATCGGCCTCAATTTGCAGGACAACACAAATCCCGGAGCCTTCTCGCGCGCTGTTGGCCTCAACACCGACACGCACGTCAGTGCGCGCAGCTTCGATGCTGATCTGGTCGTGCAAACAAATCATGGTTCGCAAACCAACAACATCGGCTCGAGCTCGGGCGAGACGACGACCCCGGTCATCGGCATCCAGCGTGTCCCAGAACTCACCGTTCGTGGACGGCCATTTCAAATCCAAAGTCTTCGCTTGCCGGTCAGCGTGACACTCATCGATGGTGTTTACAATGATGGATATGACAACATCGAGACAACTCGCCTTGACTTCACAAGTCAAATTGGTCCCGGCATCTACCGCATCGGCAACAGTGCAATCGTGAATGCCTCGGCAACGCTGCATCAAGACGCATATGGTACCGGCGACTTACTGGGCTCGATCGGGTATCAGGCAAGCCTGCAGAATTTTATAGGACGTAACGCCGATAATACGCTGTTCTACACATCTCAGAGCGTCCGAGGCTATACGCCGTTGCCGTCCCTCGACCGGCTTACCGGCTCAGATCAAATCAGCGAAGTGCTCAACGTGTATAACAGCATGTACTATCATTTCACCGCGTCAACGAACTACGATTTCACGAGTAAGTTCTTGGGCACGATCAACTATCAGCTCAACGTCAACCCGAGTCCGTATTCATTTGTCAGCGTCGGCACGTCGTACGATCCACACGGCTCGGGGTATTCGCCGCTCGTTATTTCGCTTGCGACGCCCATAACGCGCACCGACTACCTGCAGTTTACCGGCGACTATGACTTCCATCAGCACGGGCTACAAGGTCAGAACTATTACCTGACGCATACAGTCAGCGATTGCTATGTCGTGCGCATCGCGTATCATCAGCCGCTGAAGGAAGTGGACCTCTCGTTCTCGCTGCTCGCGTTCCCATCGCAAAGCGCAACGTTCGGCATCAACAACAACGGTCCGATTATCGCGCAACCGTTCCAATAAGAATTCTTGAAGCAACCAAAAATTCTTGAAGCAACTAAGAATTCTTGAAGCAACGGACCTTTAGGTCCGTTTACTTGGCCGTAACGATAATCTGGCCGCCGGTGATGAACAGGTTGGGATTCGGCGGGCCGGAGACGCCCGAGAAATTTGGCAGCTGGGTCGTGCTGTTTTGTGTGATGTTGATGGGGACCTGATACCCGACGGTGCCGAGTCCGTTTGGACCGAGCTGATCCTGGGGAATGCCTGACGTGTCGGTCGTGATGTAATTAATGTAAATGATCACGACCTGCGGCGTAGTGATGGTTGTCGGGTTCGAGCCACCGGGATTGGGTCGTATGGAGATGTCTTGCAGCGGTAAGGTTATGCTCAAAACGTTTCCACTTCCCGTTCCGACACTGCCGTTTGGAATAAACGTGAAGTCGTTCGTATTGAGGACGATGGGAAAAAAGTTGACGGTCGTCGTTCCTGAGCCACCCGTAAGAATTTTGTATCTGTAGAGGAAACCGTTCACGGCGACTGAGCTTGCTACTCCGTAGACAATTTGCTGGTCCCAGTGCGTGTAGGTTGCGGGCGTGCCCTGTGCTTCTTGGGCCGTCGGCTGGCCTGGAGTTTCTCCTGAGGCGGAATTGACGTTTTGCGTCGTGCTGACGTTCGAATTGATCGCGATAATGTAGTTGCCTTGCGTCGGCGTGATCTGGCCGTTCACGTAGAGCTGGAACTGGATCGTCGCCACGAAGGGAACCTGAGGCGGAGGCGTCACAGGCCCCCGGCCGCAGCCAAGCTGGGCGAGGGCGGCGATAGTCGCAACCAAGCACATCGCACTGACATGGCGAATCGTATACATCGTGATGGGAATATCCGCCGCCGTTCGAAGTCTAGTGGAAGCACCGCGCGCCGAAGTGACGTGGCCAACCGCGCTCGTGGCGTCGCTTGCCGCCCCCGCGCTGCTGAGCCTCGGTTTTCCGTCCGCCAATTGGGGATTATTTGGGTTCATCGCTCTCGTGCCGCTGTTCTTGCTTTGGTCGAAGGCGTCCTGGAAAGAAGCATTCTTTTGGGGTTGGCTTGCCGGAACATTTATGTATTTGCTCCTGTGGTATTGGATGACGCATTCGGTCGGCGATTTCGTCGGATCGTGGTCGATCGTTGCAATCGTGCTGCTATGCGCCATTGAAGGACTCGCTGTCGCGATTGTCGCTGTGCTCACGTCACTTGTCGGACGCGGTGAATTCCGCGCCGTTTCGATCTTTGCAATTCCAGCGGCGTGGCTGCTCCTTGAATGGTGGCGCACGCACGGCATGCTGGGTGTGCCGTTCGGCGAACTCGGACTTGCGGCCGCACATCTGAGGTGGCTGCTTCCGCTCGCAGCTTTTGGCGGCGTTTATTTGCTCAC
>DASZFB010000027.1:0-3978 GCA_035940275.1 Candidatus Eremiobacteraceae bacterium
GAACGATCCCTGCCGCCTGGTCGGGGCAATCCAAGGCCCATTGCAGGGCAATCGCACCGCCCAAGGAGTTACCAGCGACGACGGCGCGATCTGCGTGCTTCCACTCGACGTACCGGGTAAGCCACGCGGCGCACTCCTCGACCGAATTGATGGCCTGGCCGGCAGGATGGCCGGGTAAAGAGAGCGCGTCAGACCCGGGGAAAGCTTGTACCTGATCCCTGAAACTGTCCTCGGTGTAGCCTGAGCCATGGATATACAAGAGCTGGGCCATCGGGCGGCCTTCGCGTTGTTTTCCAATGCTTCCGGCGGTGTAGGATATCGCACATGCGTTCGTAAAACGTATGTTCGATATGGCGCTGGCGATTCCAACCGGCGGCATGCCTGTCGGCATTGCCTCGGCGCAGCTCGACGTTGACCTGGCCGAAGAGCTGTACCGGGCTCGTCTCGTTGCGCTTGCGGGCATCGATCTGTGGGATCTACCGTTCTCGGTCGTCGACATAGAGACGACCGGCGCGGTCGCAGGCCGCGACGGTATTACAGAAATTGCGCTGGTCGGCGTGACGGCGGGTCGCATCACGCGCAAGTGGAGCGCGTTCGTCAACCCGGCCCAGTCGATTCCACCGTTTATTACGCACCTCACCGGCATTACGGACGACATGGTCGCAGGCGCTCCACCGATCGGCGAACTGCTACCGACCATCGTGGAGTTCGTCGGCGACTCTGTTATGGTTGGCCACAACGTTCGCTTCGATGCGTATTTCATCGATCGTGAATTGTGCCATCACGGCTTTGCGCCGCTTTCAAACGTCAAGTTGGACACGCTTGCCCTCGCGCGACGCACGATTGCCGAAGTTCCGAACTACAAGCTCGGCACGTTGACACGCGAGCTCGGGATCGACGTCGAGCGCCACCACCGCGCCCTTGCCGATGCGACTGCTACTGCGGAGCTCTTGATTCACTGCATCAAGAAGTTCGAGGATTGTGCCGTCTTTACGCTCGGGATGCTCTTGGACCACATGCGGGTGCGCGCCGTGCCCAAGCGTCGCGTGTATCCGCGGCGTCTTCCCGACGCGTCGCAGCTGCCCGTTTGGACGGCGGTCCTTATGAACGAGCTCGACGCGGTGCCGACGCGACCCGGCGTGTATACGTTGCGCGACGCGGGCGATCACATTGTGTATGTTGGAAAATCGTGCAACCTGCGTCAGCGGCTGCGAGCCTATGCGACAGCAGGCAAGCCGGTTGGGGCGAAGATGCGGGCGCTACGCGCCGCGGTGGCATCGTTCAATTACACCGTCACCGGTTCCGAGCTTGAAGCATTGCTCATGGAAGCGGAACTCGTGCGCATGCACAATCCGCCGTTTAACGACCGTCTGCGGAATTTCCGTCAGTTTGGGTTCATCAAGGTCGAGCCTGGTCGTGGAGGACGTTTGCTGACGACCACGAGGTTGTGTGAGGACGGTGCGAGATACTACGGTCCGTACCGAAGTATGCCGGCTGCCCGAGGTGCGGTTGCGGCGTTGCAAGATGCGCTTGGTTTGGATGGTGGTGACGGCGGCAATGGCGCGGTGTTGCCCCCCGGGGAGCGCGAAGCGCTGCTCGAAGAAGCGGTCGCATTCATCGAAGGGCGGGCAGACGAGGTGCTGTTAACCGTGGCGCGGCGGCGCGATGAAGCGGCGGTTCGCGGTAAAAATGAACTTGTGATGCGAGAGGAGCAACGCCTGGATCGGCTGCGTCGGTTGCGCGGACGGCACGCTGCGCTTGAAGCCGCCGCCCGGTTGCATGCGGTTTTTCTGGCCGGGTCGCCCAACCCGAGTGAGGAAGCTTGCTTTCTGTTTTGCGGCGGCCGGTTGGCAGCGTCCGATCGCCTTCCGCGCAGGCTGCCGGACCGGATGCGTGCTGCAGAACTGCTCGCGAAGATGCTGGCGGAGAACTTCGCACCGCTGGACGTGCCGCAGTGCTTTGTCAAGCAACATGAGATCGACCAACTCTACATCTTCGCCAGTTGGTATGAGGAGCGGCGGGAGGGCCTCTACTACGCGCTCCTTCCCGATCGCCGTCCGGTAGATGGTGAAGCCATGCGTTGGGCGCAACTCATCTTGGACGGGGAACCGGTTCTCTGACGCCTTCAGGAGACTTTCACTGTAGGTAGCCAGCCGGGAGCCGATAAGGTAAGGTGCGGGAGCTCACGAAAGGTGACGGCCGCGAAACCGCAAACGTAACTGAGGGCGCTGGTCTTCCGCCGGAGTTTGGAACCATGAGAACGCGCCAGTTCATTAGCCTCTTCGCTGTTACCGCGATGTTGATACTCGGCACAGCTGGTTCAGCTGTTGCAATCGAGCACGCAACCACCCCGCAAAATGACGAGACGCGTGATAACCTCGTCGGCGAGGGGACGCTAATTCGGATCGTTATGTTACAAACGGTCACGACCGCGCATTGTAAAGTGGGCGATAAATTTACGTTTCGTGTCGTTGACGATGTGAAAGCGGGATCGCGCATTGCTATTCCCGCCGGCACGACAGGTTCGGGTAAAGTCACGATTTGCTCGCCCGCGCATGGCGGACGCCAGAATGGGAAGCTGAAGGTCGAGTTCGACCCGGTGTTGCTCGCGGATGGAACGCAACTGTTCGTGGCGATAACGCGTGACAGCGTTGTCGCCGATGCAAATGACAGTAATGGGACCGCTCCGGCGCTCGAGGACATCGCGAACATGACGATTCCGGGATTCTTCCTCATCGACTTTCTGCGCAAGGGCGATGACGTGACGCTGGGTGCTAATCAACCCTTCCACATCGCTGTTACCGAGGACGCGTTCCTCTCTCAGTAGGTAGCGGTCGACCTTGTGTCGACCGTAGGGTTACGGCGCAACGATTCGATTGCGCAAAACACCAATCTGATCGATACTCACCTCGACGACGTCGCCTAGGTGCACGGGACTGACACCCGCAGGCGTTCCGGTCGTGATGACGTCACCCGGTTCGAGCGTAAAAGCGGCCGAAATATACTCGATGAGCGATGGGATGTCAAAGATCAGCGAGCTGGTTGACCCATCCTGCTTGAGAACGCCGTTGAGGTACGTGCGCACCCGCAGCGAACTAGGGTCGATTCCCGTGACAATGCATGGACCGAGCGGCGCAAAGCCGTCGAAGCCTTTTGCTCGCGCCCACTGACCGTCGGTTCGCTGTAAGTCGCGGGCGGTGAAGTCGTTGCAAATCGTGTAGCCTAAGATGACGGTCGATGCATCCGCTCGACTGACGTTCTTGCACGCAGTGCCGATAATAACAGCCAGCTCGCCTTCGTAATCCACGTGCCGGCTCTGTGCGGGATAGACGACGTCACCGTCGTGATGATTGAGCGCAGATGCCGGCTTAAGGAAAAGCAGCGGTTCCGTTGGCAGCGGATTGTTCATTTCCGCAGCGTGTTCTGCGTAGTTGCGCCCGACGCCGATAATCTTTGACGGTAAACATGGTGCAAGCATGGTTGCGCGATCGAGCGCGATGCGACCGCCATCGAAGATGAACTCGGAGTCGACAATCGTGCCATCGCGGACCGTTCCGGAGACGAGACAGCGAGCGATCTTTCGGACAAGAGACATGTGTAAGCGCCCAGCATTGGGCGGGCCGGCGCGTTGTTCCTCGACAGCTCGCGCGAAGGCGCGCCGCTGTCAGACGCGCAATAGGCCACGTCATGAAACTGATACAGGAATTCGATTTTTGTGTCCTCGGTGGTGGCAGTGCAGGATATGCGGGAGCCGTGATGGCGCGCAGCATGGGCAAATCCGTGGCCATCGCCGACGGGACAGGCCCGCTCGCGGGCTTATGCATCCTTCGCGGATGTATGCCGTCAAAGACGCTGTTACGATCGGCCGAAATTGCGCACCTGATGAAGGTGGCGCCCGTTCTCGGCGTTATGCCGACGGGCGTCCGCATCGATGTCCCCGCGATCGTCGAGCGTAAACGCCGCATCATCGAGGACTTT
>DASZFB010000028.1:0-4023 GCA_035940275.1 Candidatus Eremiobacteraceae bacterium
GTATTCCGACTTCATGCCCGACGTCGAGTACGTCAAGATCCTCCACCGCAACGGCAACACGACGACGACGCGCTGGAAGACGCTTGTCGAAGAGGCGCCGATCGAGTGGACGGAAGTCGATGTTTTTGACGACACGAACACGCGCATCGACTACAAACTCATCGAAGGCGATCTCGACAAGTTCGAAGGTGCGTGGACCTTTGTCGAACACGATGGCGTCACCAAAGTTGTGCTAGGCGTCGATTACGATTTCGGCGTACCCACGCTTGCCGAGCTCATCGGCCCGATTCTGCAAAAGAAGGTCGAAGAGAACTCGATGATGATGTTACAGGCGCTCAAAGACCGCTGCGAAGGCGGTCGAAAGTAACAGCCCTGCCCGACCGCTTGCCAGGACAGCGAGCACCGGCCTGCGAACTCTTCAATTTCCCGGACTCCTATATATCCGAGGTACTTGGTGCGTAAGTTCGGTTTCATTATCCACCCGCTCTCCTATGACGACGTCCTCCGGTACGAGCCCAAGGCTGCCGGCAAAGGGATGCCGCTCATTCGCAAGATTCTCGAGTGGATGCCGGCCTACAAAGTTTCTGAAATCACGGGCGTGCGCAGCAAAACGGGCGAGGAAATCATCGGCTACTTCCTTGCCGCTCCGCTGATGCCGGACCAATTCTTGGAACTGCCGCGGACAGAAGTCATGGCGCGCATCATCAAAGCAGCCAACATCGCCGCGGAACTGGGATGCGGCATCGTCGGTCTTGGTGGCTTCACGGCCGTCGTGGGCGATGGCGGACCAACCGTTGCAGAGAACTGTCCGATCGCGGTCACCTCAGGCAACTCGTACACGATTGCTGCTGCAATGCAGAGCCTCTTTCGAGGCGCGCGCGAGATGGAAGTCGATGTGCCAAATGCGAGCGCCGTCGTCATCGGTGCCACCGGAAGTATCGGATCGGCCTGCGCGCAAATTCTTGCAACCAAGGTTTCGCATGTGACGCTCGCTGCGCGCAATGCGACGCGTCTTGCCAAACTCACTCACGCCATGCAACCGCACGTCGAAGCCAAACTC
The DNA here is from genome assembly GCA_035940275.1 of Candidatus Eremiobacteraceae bacterium. Classification (GTDB taxonomy): domain Bacteria; phylum Vulcanimicrobiota; class Vulcanimicrobiia; order Eremiobacterales; family Eremiobacteraceae; genus JAFANK01. The sequence continues at coordinate 1,061 of DASZFB010000028.1, forward strand.
GGGTGGACGACCGACATCAAAGATGCCGTGCGGCATGCAGATCTCGTGCTTACCGCGACGGCGGCAACCTCGGCAATCGTGCAACCAGAGGATCTCCGAGCTGGCGCAGTCGTCTGCGAGGTTTCGCTACCCCACGATGTATCTCGACGAGTCGCAACGGAGCGCGACGACGTGCTCGTGACAGAAGGCGGCAACATTCGCGTTCCGGGTGATGTCGATTTCCATTTCGATTTCGGCTTGCCGCGGGGGACGTCGCTCGCGTGCATGGCCGAGACGATGATCTTGACGCTGGAGAACCGTTTCGTCAATTACTCGCTTGGCCGCGGCGTCAATCTCGATAAGGTGCTCGAGATCGAACGCCTCGCCGAGAAGCACGGATTTGAACTCGCCGGTATGCGCGCGTTCGACAAGGAAGTGACCCCTGAGATGATTGCTCGCACGCGTGAGCGTGCACGCTCGGCGCGCGCAAACGAACAGCGCCCGGCGGGCGTCGCCCTTTCATGAAGAAGATAGTCTCCGTCAGCCTGGGGTCGTCGACGCGCGATCACCGGGTCGAAGTCGACTGGTTGGGCGAGCGCCTTGACATTGCCCGCATCGGATTTGACGGCTCGCTGGAACGTGCGATTGCGGCGGTGCACGAACTCGACGGTACGGTTGACGCAATCGGCCTCGGAGGCATCGACGTCTATCTGTACGCCGGCAAGCATCGCTATGCGCTCCGAGATGGGCTGCGCATGCTGGAAGCGGCGAAGAAGACGCCGGTGGTCGACGGCAGCGGCCTGAAGAACACGCTAGAGCGCGAAACGATCACCTATCTTCAGAAGAATGGTATTGTCGATTTTAAGGGGCTCCCGGTCCTCATGGTGAGCGCGCTCGATCGCTTCGGCATGGCGCAAGCGCTGGTAGAAGCCGGCGCAGACGTTACGTTTGGCGACTTCATTTTTGCACTCGGCATCGACAAGCCGGTCAAAACGCTTCCTGAATTTGAGGCGCTGGCAGAGCGATATCTGCCTGACGCGTGCAAATTGCCATTCCAGTTCTTCTATCCGACCGGCAAAAAACAAGATAAACCGCCCGAGCCGAAATTTCCGCAATACTACGAGTCGGCGCGTCTGATCGCCGGCGATTTTCATTTCATCCGCCAAAACATGCCTGACGACCTCGGCGGAAAGACGATCATCACAAACACGGTGACCAGTCACAATGTCGACGAGCTTCGAGATCGCCATGTCGCGCGACTGGTGACAACGACGCCGAATCTAGGGGGCCGTTCGTTTGGAACCAACGTGATGGAGGCCGCGCTGCTCGCAATCTTGAGCAAACGCTGGGAAGATGTCACAGGCGCCGACTATCGCGCATTGCTCGCCCGTCTTGATTTTCATCCTCACGTGCAAGACCTCGTCGCGCACGCAACCACTTAAGGAGACCAGATGACAGAAAAAGAGACTGTTGTAACAGAAGAAGGTTTGCGCAAGCTCGAGTCGGAGCTCGACGAGCTCAAGACCGTTCACCGCAAAGAGGTGAACGACCGCATTCGTCAGGCCAAAGAATTCGGCGACATCTCCGAAAACGCGGAGTATGAGGACGCCAAGCAAGAACAGGCTTTCATCGAAGGCCGGATCATGAAGCTTGAGGCCATGATCCGCAATGCTAAGATCATTCGCGAGGGCGAAGGCGGCGCTGACGAAGTCCATCTCGGCAGCACGGTGAAAGTGAAGAACCTCAGTACGGGTTCGGAGAACGAATACACAATCGTTGGCAGTGCGGAGAGCGATCCGCCCAACGCCAAGATCTCCAACGAGTCGCCGATCGGGAAGGCGGTCGTCGGTGCCAAACCCGGCCAGACGGTCGTCGCGACCGCACCGTCCGGGGAGATTCAGCTCAAGGTCCTGAGCATTCGGGCAAATCGCAGAAGCGGCTCCAAAGCACGAAACAAGTGACCTCAGGCGGCGACACCGGCGCCACCGAGGCCGAACTCATCCGCGCACGGCGTACCAAGCTGGATGCGCTTCGAAAATCCGGTCGCGATCCGTTTGCGCTGACGAAGTTCGCGCGCAGCCATGACATAGTCGGCGTCCGCACCGCTTTCGAAAAGATTGCGGTGGGGGAGCACGCAGGAACGACGGTCACTGTCGCCGGCCGCCTCCAACCAATCCGCCGCATGGGCAAGAAAATTGTGTTCGCCGACGTTGCTGATCAGTCGGCTCGCATCCAATTGTATTTTCGTGCCGAAACGATGGGCGAAGGATTTGATATCGTTGACCTCCTCGATCGCGGCGACATCATCGGTGCGCATGGCGAACCATTCCGCACGAAGACCGGTGAACTCACGATCGCAGTGAAGGAGGCAGTCGTGCTCTCCAAGTCATTGCGGCCGCTGCCCGAGAAGTGGCATGGGCTTGTGGATCCCGAGGCGCGCTACCGGCACCGGTACGTCGATCTTATGGTCAACCGGCCGGTGCTCGACACGATGCTTTCGCGCAGCGGCATCATCTCGGGCCTGCGCCGCTTTCTCGACGACCGCGGCTATGTCGAAGTCGAGACGCCGACGTTGTTGACGGTGGCAGGTGGCGCGAACGCGCGTCCCTTCGTCACGCACTCGCACGCACTGGACATTCCGCTGCAAATGCGCATTGCGACGGAGCTCAATCTCAAGCGCTGCATCGTGGGCGGAATCGAAAAGGTTTACGAAATCGGGCGCACGTTTCGCAACGAGGGCTACGATCGAACGCATAACCCGGAATTCACCATGCTCGAACTCTATGAAGCGTACACCGACGTGGAGGGCATACTCCAGCTCTGTGAAGGGATGGTCCTCGCAGCGGCCGGTGCGGCGCGCGTCGGTGAAGTTCACGAGTATGCGGGCAAAGACATATCGCTGAAGGCTCCGTTTGCGCGCATGCCCTACCTCGAAGCAATGCAAACGTGGGGTGGGTTCTCGCGCCAAGAAGTCCTGGATGAGC
>DASZFB010000029.1:0-2753 GCA_035940275.1 Candidatus Eremiobacteraceae bacterium
GTTCGCGCTTGGGTCGAAAGCATCGCAACGCCGCTCAACGTAGGCTTCGTTCACAAAGCGCTGAAGCCGTTTCCCGGAGGACTCAAGCGGGCGCTTGAGATGCTGGGCACAGACAAACGCAGTACGATTGTCATCGGCGACCAAGTGTTCACAGACTTCTTGGGCGGCCACTTGCTTGGGCTGCGCGTCATTTTGACCGATCCGCTGGTTGCGAGGAGCGATTTTTGGATGCGCGTCCTGCGCTGGCTGGAACGCAGAGTAATGCGCCGCCCAGTCTGGCCGTCGAGCGAGGGGGATTAGATATGGGAAAACTACGGGGCAAGCGCAAGCAGGCTCGTGCGCAGCTTGACGATCCGAAAGAAGACCGCCGATCGGGCGACGCGCTTGTGGGGATGGAACGGTTAGAGGCGATCCGCCGGATTCAAAATGCTCAGTACCGCGCGCAGCTCGATCCGAAGACGCGCCGGCCGAAGCGCTAGCGCGCGGAGAGGCCGCCTTTACGCGGCTCTTGGCAGAATGAGCTGGGAGTCTCCGAATTCGTGCCAGAGATAGCCTGATGCGAGCGCGGCGGCGTATGACTCCCAAATGGTTTCGCGCCCCGCAATCGCCTCAAGCATCGCGAGATGCGACGACTTTGGCTCGTGAAATCCCGTCAGGATGCCATCCACGGTCGATACGCCGCGCTCAGGGTTGATCACAAGGTCGGTCCATCCTTGCGATGCGACGACTCGTCCTTTCTGATCGAGCGCTGATTCTAGAGCGCGAACGACGGTCGTTCCCACTGCGATAATGCGCCCGCCGGTGCGGCGCGCACGACGAACAGCGTCGGCCGTCTCTGCCGGTACGTGGTAGGTTTCCTCATACGGAGGTTCGTCGCGCTCCGGACTCGAGACACCGGCGTGCAGTGTAATGAACGCCGTCTCGACGCTCATCTCGCGAAGACGTGCCAGCAGCTCCTGCGTGAAGGGGCGGCCGGCTGACGGCATCTCGGCCGAGCCAGGTTCTGTCGCGAACACGTTCTGATATGCTTCAAGCGGCCACCGAGTCGTAACGTGACGGTAACGAATGGGTTGGCCGCAGCGCGCAACGTATGATCCAAAATCGGTAGGCAGATACAAGCGCGCGATCCACAAACGTTGTGAGGTACGATATGGGGTTAGGAATTCCGCTAGCCCTCCGCCTGGGAGTCGCACGTGCTCCAGCGGAAGCACGCGCGTCCGCGCCGCTTCGACCACAAACAAGTCAGCGGGCAGACGGGTCGAGACATGCAACTGCAGAGCGTTGCCGTCGCTGCGCTGTGCTGCAAGCGCGGCGGGAATCGTTGCTGACCGGTTGAGCACGACCAAATCTCCGGCCGCCAGAAAACTAGGCAATTGGGCGAACCGGGCGTGCACCAGCGAGCCAGGCGCCGTTGTCACAAGTAAGCGTACATCATCGCGGCTGAACCCGCGTACTTCGGCCGGCTCTCGCGCTTCACGCTCTGGTGAGAGCTCAAAGGTGAACGAGGATTCGAGCGTGCGCGCCACAGTCTCAAGCATGCGCATGCGCGAGCTCTTGGGCTTGGAAGCGTCCGCTGACGAACGCGTCGTTTTCCAGTAAAGCGACGATGGCTGGGGCGACGTCGCGCGGATGAGGTAGATGCGACAAATCGACGCCGGGTTCGGCAAGCCTGTGCATTTCGGTGTTCATGTCACCGGGGTCGACGACCAGCACGCGCACGCCGCTACCTTCCAGCTCCGCAATAAGCGTACGCGAGAGATGTTCGAGCGTCGCTTTGCTTGCGCCGTACCCTCCCCAGCCGGGATAGGCGTTGACGCCCGCGTCCGAGGTGATGTTGACGATCGTGCCGGTACCGCGTTTGCGCATCGAAGGTAAGACCAGTTGTGTGAGATGCAGCGGCGCTACGGCATTGACCCGCAAGATGCGCTCGAAATCTTCCCACGGCAGCGACTCAAGCGCTGGCATGGGGCTCGGTCCAAGTTCAGACGCATTGTTGATCAAAACGTCAACAGGGCCAAAGCGCGACACGCTTGCGGCAACGATGCGCTCAGCGTCCACGGAAACGTCGGCCGCGATTGTGGCCACGTCAGTGTACTCACGAAGACGAGCGGCAGCTCTTTCGATCGCCTCATCTCCGCGTGCAACGATAACAAGCCGTGCTTTGCGCTGCGCGAGCAGCTCGGCGACTTCATAGCCGAGGCCGCGCGACGCACCCGTCACGACAATGGTGGTGTCTTTCAGTATCATGTGACTAGTATGCGCGGGTCGAGCCCGACCAGCACCGTGCCCAAGCACACTGCCCTACCTGTACGAACGGACAGGCGAGTTTAGAGTATGCGCCTCCGCACGGCAACGGCTACTGCTTGCGCGCGATTATCGGCGCCGAGTTTTGTCATTGCGGAGTTGACGTGGTATTTTACCGTACGCTCCGTAATTTCGAGCCGGCGTGCAATTTGTTTATTGGAAAGTCCGTCTGCGACGAAGCGCAGCACATCTCGCTCACGCGAGGTGAGCGACGTACGCTTCGGCTCACGAACTTGCTTTGCAAGCACGGCGGCAATGGCCGGAGGTAAGTACGAGTCACCGGCGTTGACGTCGCGGATCGCTTGCGCAACCTCGTTTGCCGGAGCGCCCTTGAGCACGTAGCCGCGGGCGCCGGATCGGACGGCGCCGACGATGCGGTCGTCGTCCGCATACGCCGTGAACGCGATGAAGCCCGTGTGTGGCAGGACGCGCACAAGCTCTCGAACGGC
>DASZFB010000030.1:0-5447 GCA_035940275.1 Candidatus Eremiobacteraceae bacterium
GTTCACAGGTTTGAGAATCGGCGTTGCATTTGCCAAAACGCTCGCGCAGACGCGCGCCATTCCCATTGTGGGCGTGTCCTCTTACGATGTCGCGGCGCTCGACGCTGGATCGTTTCCTATGATGAGCGTCGCTCGAGGAAAACGTGACTACTACTACGCTCGAATCATGACACGTCGTGACAGCGACCCTCAATTCGTTCAGGGATCGCGCGAAATCATCAAGCATGCGGCCGCCGAAGTGGGCTCTCCCGGCAAACCGGCAACAATTGTCGGACCAGACTTTTCGTCCACGAAGCCGGGCGACGCAGCGCGCGCGGTGGCGCGGCTTGCTCGCCAGGCCCAAAGTGCCGCCAACCTAGACTGGACGAATATCGTAATCGACTATGGCCAACGCCCTAATGCCGTGATGAATTGGGAGAAGCGCCACCGTGCCGCTGAAGAGGGGCCGCCTCTTTCGCGCCGCGAAGACTGATACAAATGAAGGCCCCGCCACGACTCCTAGAAATCGAACCCATGCGAGCGGACGACATAGCGGCAGTGCTCCACGTCGAGTCACTGTGTTTCACGACGCCATGGCCACGAAATGCCTTCTATAATGAACTCAACGACAATAAGCTCGCCCACTACTACGTCGGACGGTTCGAAGACCGCATCATGTCGTACGCGGGTTTGTGGGTCATCCTTGAGGATGCGCACATCACGACGATCGCAGTGGAGCCGATGTATCAGCGCAAGCGTTTTGGCGAGCAGCTGCTGATCAAGCTTGTCGAAGAGGCGATCGAGCGAGGGGCGCGGTGGATCACACTCGAGGTGCGCGAGTCAAACGTCGCTGCGCAGAACCTCTATAAGAAGTACGGTTTCACGGTCGTGAGCACGCGGCGGGGATACTATTCAGATAACGACGAGAACGCGCTAGTCATGTGGGCCGGCAACCTCAAAGGCGCAATATACCAAAACAGGCTTCAAGCACTGAAAGAGAGCCTTTCCTGAGGCAAGCCGCGACGCCGCATTCTTTGGGTCCCAGCGATGCCCACGAATTCCTCGACCTCTGTGCAACAGTCCGGTCGAATCTTTCGCGCGACCGCTATCGTCACGTGCTTGGGGTCGCGCGCACGGCGGAACGGCTCGCTCGCCGCTATGGTGTTTCGACCCACAAAGCGCGCGTCGCAGCGATGATCCACGACATCGCTCGCATGTGGAACAAGCAGCAGCTCTTCGACTACGCGCGGCGCAATGGGATCGCGATCACGGCAGCCGAGCAGGACGCGCCCGTGCTGTTGCACGCGCGCGTGGGCGCACACATCGCGACCGATCGCTTTGGCGTCACCGATCCGCAGATGCTGCTTGCAATCGAGCGCCACACAGTCGCAGTACCTGGAATGTCTGATCTCGAGAAGATCTTGTACATCGCAGACACGATCGAACCATCGCGGTCGTTCCCGCAGCGCGCCGTTCTGGCAGCTGCCGCCGACCGCTCCTTAGATGAAGGGTTATTGGCGTGCATCAAATCGTCCATGGAGTACCTCACCGCATCGGGCATCCCCATATCGAAGCAAACGCTGGCGCTTTACAACGAATTGGTGCAGCGTGGTGAAGCGTAAAACAAGCACCGCACTTCGCATTGGTAAAGCTGGGCGCGCGTCACGAATGGTCCGTGCTGCTGCGGCCGGAAAAAAAGCGATCGCGAGCCCGACGAGTGCGTCGGCGAACACTATTGCGCCGTTGCGCCGTCAGGGGATTGCCACGACTCGGGAGCAGGTTACTTTGCTCACCGATCGACAGGTCAACGACCTGGCCCAGCACTGCCGCGAGGCGGCGATCGAGAAGAAGGCTGAAAATGTCCTGCTGCTCGACATCCGGGGGCGAGCAAATTTTGCCGACTATTTCGTGCTTGCAACGGGACGTTCGGCTATTCAGGTGCGAGCAATTGCGGACGGTGTCGTCGAAGCATCGGAAACGAAGTTCGGAGCGCCCGTCCGAACGGAAGGGTATAACGACGCGAATTGGATATTGGTCGACTACGGTTCGGTCATCGTGCACGTTTTCACGGCGGCCGCGCGCGAATTCTATAACCTGGAACGGTTGTGGGCCAAACCCACCGCGTCGCAAAAGAGGAAAAAGTGAGAAGCACAGTCGTCAAGCCGAGCAACGGTCAGGCGAAGAAAAATAAACCACGCAATCCCGGGAAGACCAGATCGCCGGGCTTGAGTTTGCGCCGGCTGACGAAACGTCAGAAGGAAAAGATATACCGCATCTTTGCGATGGTGTTCATCGTCGTTTTTACGTTGACGATCGTCGGATCGCTCGTTGCGGTATCCGTTCGGATCCCCACCGGGCGTTAAAACGGTCCACATTAAGTCGACCGCTACATTACTTTAATAATTCTTCAGCGATGATCATCCGCTGAATTTCGTTCGTCCCCTCATAGATCGCTAGAATCCGCGAATCCCGATAAACGCGCTCTATCCCCGTCTCTTTCATGAATCCGCTGCCGCCGTGGACTTGCAACGCGCGATCGACCACCCGAATGCACATATCTGAGCAATACCGTTTCACCATCGCTGCTTCAAGACTGAAGCGTTCGCCGCGATCAGCCTTCCAGGCGCCGTTGTACACCATGTTGCGAGCGGCAAAAATCTCGGTCGCCATGTCGGCGAGCATGAACTGGACGGCCTGCTGCTTCGCAATCGGTTTGCCAAACTGCACGCGCTCTTTCGCATACGCGATCGATTTCTCGAGCATGTATGACGCTGCCCCAACGCAGCCGGCTCCGAGTGAGAGACGACCCATATCGAGCGTCTTCATCGCGGTGAGAAAGCCCATGCCAACCTTCCCGATGACATTGTCGACCGGAACCTTAGCACCTTGGAAAATCAGTTCGCAGGTGTGACTGCCGAAGAGTCCCATCTTGCGATCCTTTGGCCCACGAGTCACGCCCGGACCGTTGAGATCGACCCACAAGGCCGTGATGCCGCCGCGGGCACCCAGCGCGGGATCTGTAACTACAAAGACCGATGCGAAGTCGGCGATGTCGCCGCTCGTGATAAAGTGCTTGACTCCGTTGAGCATGAACGCGTCGCCGTCGCGCTTCGCTGAGGTCGAAATGTTTGCCGCGTCCGAACCAGCACCAGGTTCCGAAAGAGCGAAACACGCGAGCTTCTCGCCTGCGCACAGTGCGGGCATGTATCGGTCCTTGAACTCCTTGCTTCCGTCGAGATGCACCGCCATGGCGCCGATGCTGCAGTGCGCTCCCAAGAGATTCGAAAATGCTGCGCTTGCGCGACCAAGTTCTTCGAGCGCGACACAATAGCCCAACTCACCCACGCCCGCGCCGCCATATTCTTCAGCAAATGGTAGCCCGAAGAGCCCCATATCTTTCATCTTCGTGATCGCGGATGACGGGATTTCGTCGCTGTCTTCGACTTGCTCGGCGATCGGCCAGAGTTCTTTCTCAACAAACTCTCGCAGCGAACGTTTGAGTAATTTGAGATCCTCAGGAAGCTCGAAGTTAAGCATCTGGGAAGTTTGCGTCACACTCATGGGGTCGGCGTTCCTCCGCGCCCTGGGCGCGTCCTCTGCTCATGGCGAGAGCTCAACTTTACCAAGGTCGCTACCGGGCGCCTGCACAATATCGCAGTGTGGTTGAAGCTGTTCGCTCCCAGCCGGTTTGGCGTCCCACGCGCCCCTGGAGAGACTGGCAAGCGGAAAGAGATGACTTGCTGCGGCGCTTTATCAACGAGCAGCTGTATCCGTTTAGCGTTTTTTACCACCGGCTTTTTGACGCACACCACATCGACCCAAGCAAGATTCGCAGCATCAGCGATCTGCGCCACGTACCCCTTACTTCCAAGAAAGACATCGCGCCGACAGCCGACAATCCGATACGGCCTATCGACCTCGTGCTCGTTCCTAGTGAAGAGTCTATTCGCAAATACGCGCCCGCATCACTGACCACAAAACTGATGTTCGAGCGTTTGCGCTATGGCAGAAATGGCGTTAAGGATAGGTTGCGCATGGAATATCTTCCCGTGCACGTGACCTATACGACCGGGCGGTCGGCGCAGCCCACTCAGTTTATGTATACATCCAAGGACTTCGATAATCTGCACATCACCGGCAAGCGCATGATCGAGCTGTGCGGCGCGCAGATGGGCGATCGCGCGCTCAACATATTCCCGTTTGCGCCGCATCTCGCGTTTTGGCAGACATTCGCGGTGGCGCAGGCGACGACAATGCTCATCGTGCACACGGGCGGCGGCAAAGTTGCGGGCACAGCGGGGAACATCGCAGCGTTGTCACGGCTTCAGCCGTCAATGCTTATCGGTGTGCCAGGGTACGTCTATCATTTGTTGCGTCAAGCACTCGAGCAGCGTGTTGAGCTTAAGAATTTGAAGACTATCGCACTCGGTGCCGAGCGCGTGCCTCCAGCACTCAAAACGCGACTTGGAGAGCTTTGCGCCCAGATGGGAGCGCCAGGCGTCACCGTGCAGGGCGTGTATGGCTTCACAGAAGCACGCCACGCGTGGGCGGAATGCACGCCACCCGACTACGTGACGTCGTTTGGTTACCACACGTATCCGGATCTTGACGTCTTCGAGATCATCGATCCCGACAGCGGCGAAGTTCTTGGCCCGGGTGAACGAGGAGAGATCGTCTACTCGTCGCTCTCCGGCAGAGGTTCGTGCGTCCTCAGGTATCGCACGGGTGACATCGCGGAAGGTGGCATCGTCTACGATCCGTGCCCCGGGTGCGGACGGATCGTGCCGAGGATATCGCAGGCGATATCACGGCGCTCCGATGTCGGAGAATTTCAACTGACAAAGATTCGAGGCACGCTCGTCGATCTCAATGGCTTCATCCCCGTCATGGCGGAAGTGCACGAGGTTGTTGAATGGCAGCTGATCGTCAAAAAACATAACGACGACCCAGACGACCTCGATGAGCTCGTCCTGTGCGTCGCCTTTACGGCAGGCGCGAATGCGGATCGGCTGAAGGAGCGGATCTGCGCCGACCTTGTGTCCGCGATCGAGGTTGCGCCGAACCGCATTGATGTATTGCCGCTTAATCAGTTAGAGGCGAACCTCGGACTCGATACTCAGATGAAGGAGTTGCGCATTCGCGATATGCGCAACGTGCTCAAAGCGCCTGTAGGTCAGGCGTAGCAAGCCGTCTAACTTGTGCACCGCGCCCAGGGACTTCCTGATACCACGCTGCTAACTTAGCCATCCTACTTGAAAGGCGAGAGACATTGATGCGTGTTCTTAGCATCGCGCTATGTAGCGCGTTCGTGCTCTGCGTGATCGGCCTAACTGCGAACGTGGCGGAAGCAGCGGGCGGCAAGATCTCGGGCGAGGTTGTGGATGCGAATTCGCGCCAACCGCTCCCTGGTGTTTCAGTGGTCGCCGAGGGGCCGATGACGGCCCGGACGTTGACGGTGAGCAATGGCA
>DASZFB010000031.1:0-1678 GCA_035940275.1 Candidatus Eremiobacteraceae bacterium
ATGTGACCATCCTTGTCGTCGAGTGCGTACATTCTCCCCTTCACGCCCTTGTTGTCGCCCCCCGCGTTGCCGACGAATACCAGGCCGTTCCAGGCGATCGGCGCTGCCGGTACCGACTCGCCCTTGGTTGCGTCCGCAATGGCCGTCGCCCAGAGACGCTTGCCGTTCTTGGCGTCGTAAGCGATTACTTTGCCGTCGGCGGTTCCACGAAACACGCGATGATCAAGCCACGCAACGCCGCGATTTACCTTCAAGTCCCCGGAAGGAATATCTTCGTGCGTGCGCCAATTCAGCTTGCAGTTATTGGGATCGATGGAAAATGTGTCGTGCTCCGTGGTCGCAAACAAGGCGCCATCGACCTGCACCAGACCGGTCTGAAAGGAAACCTGCTCCCCGGTATCAAAACTGCAGAGCACTTTGAGGCCCGTTACGTTCTTGTTATCGATCTTCTCCAGTGTCGCATACCGGTCGGAAGTCAGCGTGCGGTTGTAACTGGGCCAATCAGTGCCGGCTTGAGAGAGCGATGACGCGGCGCACAGAACGACTGCAGCAGCGGCGACGGCTCTTTGAGTACGCATGGCAAATTTCCTTCTTTTATGCTCTTGAAGTGTGACGCTAGCGCGTAACAGTCGCCAATTTGGATCATCGCGCCCATGGCGTCTAGGCTGCAGAGATTGCGCTTCGTGTCAGCGCTTGCCTACAGAAATTTGTCGATATTGCGACTCGATGAGCGGCGAACTTGAGGCGCGCTTGCGGGTATCGTTAGCCCATGGCCAGTAACGAACATGCCGGTGCTGTCTCTGCGAATCTGCCTTCCTCCGCGAAGGAGAATATCGAGCTGCTTTCCCGCTTCGAGGACCGCGAAGAGGCGCAAATATCGGGCGTGCAGCTCGCCATCGAGCGTGTCAGCCGCTTCATCGGCAGTCCCGCATTCTTTGCATTCGCGCTTGTATTCATCGCGACTTGGATCGCAGTGAACATTTGGGGCATGCATCACGGGTGGCGCCACGTGGATACTCCGCCCTTCTTTTGGCTGCAGGGGCTGGTCAGCTCCAATGCCCTGCTCCTGACGGTTGCGGTGCTCATTCGGCAAAACCGCTTGGCGCAGGTCGCGGAGCATCGCGCGCATCTCGATCTGCAGATCAACCTGTTGACCGAGCAAAAGGTCACCAAGCTTCTGCAGATCCTCGATGAGCGGCGGGGCGAGTTGAGCGCGCCGAGCGCACATCCGGACGACGATGTCAGTGAAATGACCAAGCCCGCCGATACGCACGCCCTGATGCATGCCATCAAGAAGAAGCAAGAAGATCGTTAGCCGGCATACGACCGCTAGTGGTATAGATGCCGCCGCGTCAACGGCAAGTCAGGAACCCCGACCGCTCGCTTGCTCGCCAACACCTGGTAGATGCCGATCTCCCCGGACTCGAACTGCAGCGCGGATGCCGCCATATAGAGCCGCCACACCCGATAAGTCGCTTCGTTGACGTACTGCAGGGCTCGCGCACGATTGCGCTCGAGGCGTGCGACCCAATGGCGCAGCGTCATGGCATAGTGCGGGCGCAATCCCTCGACGTCCGCGATTTCGAACTTCGAGCGCTCCATCACTCGCTGCACATTGCCGATGGTATCGAGCTGTCCGTCCGGAAACACATAGCGGTTGATGAATTCCGTGGACACG
>DASZFB010000032.1:0-3858 GCA_035940275.1 Candidatus Eremiobacteraceae bacterium
ACAATGCGCCTAATCGCACGTTCGCATCTTCTGTACCGTTAGCTGGAGCAAAGGTCGAGCTTGGGGCTGTGGTCGATCGTGGAGCACCACCCGAATCGCCGGAGAGGCGCTCGATCAGGCCCGTTACGTCGTGCTCCGTCAGCCTGGCCATGACAGCCGAGTGCATCGTCGAGCGCGCCGTTCAAGTCCAGCGCGACAGCGCGCCCAATGTATGCGCTCCCGTGCGATCGGTGAACGGGCTTCAATCTCTGCGCGTTGTTGCGCCGATATTCGCGCGGCACGCGCCGCGACCAGGGTTGTGTGAGCCGCAAGCGCATGACACGCGAGACTATTCCAATTTGGCAACGCGAGCATCGAGTGTCTCGCCTGGGCGCTCGAGGCGAGGATGTCGTTTCGAGTTCGGACGAGATGTGCAAGCTCTGCATCCGTGGCAGCGAGGCGCGCTGCGGCTCGACGTTCGAGCTCAGCGACTGCTCGATATGCTGAGGCGCCTCTCACCGGACCCTTGCCGCGCTCCCGATCGGCGCATCTTGCCGCACGATGATCTGGTTTCTTTCCGGCCCGACGGAGACGTACGAAATCGGAATGCCGACGAACGCCTCGATGAACTTCAGGTACTCTCGGGCGTTGAAGGGCAGGTCGTCCCAGCTGCGTGCCGCTGCCGTTGTCTTCAACCACCCGGGCATGGAATCGTAGACGGGTTTCGCGCCGCGAGCAATGGTGAAAGGCAGCGACTCGTCACCCGCGCCCTCGTACGCCGTGCAGAGTGAAAGCTGATAAAATGTGTCGAGCACGTCGATCTTCGTGATAGCGAGATGCGTGAGACCGCTGATTTGCACGGCATACCGAAGCGCCACGAGGTCGAGCCATCCGCAGCGGCGCGGTCTTCCCGTGACGACTCCAAACTCGACGCCACGTTCGCGCAACTCCTCACCCTGTTTGTCCGAAAGTTCCGTTGGGAAGGGGCCGCCGCCGACGCGGGTCTGATATGCTTTCACGACACCGATAACGTAATCCACATCTTTGGGGCCGAACCCGAGCCCCGAGAGTGCGCCACCCGCGACGGTCACAGAAGACGTTACGTACGGATAGGTGCCGAAGTTTACGTCGAGCAGCGAACCTTGCGCACCCTCAGCCAGCACGCGCTTTCCCGCGCGTAGCTCGTCGTGGATTAACGACACGGTGTCGCGCAGATGGGGAACCAGGCGCTCCGCCTGGCGCTCGAGCTCGTTTGCGACAGCTTCGAGATCGATTGCGATGCCTTGTGCTCGAATCGCGTGCGTGCGGGCAAAGAGGGCCTGGCGCGCACGGCGCATGTCTCTCAGTTCGCCCGCGCGCATGCCGGTGCGCGCAACACGATCGACATATGCCGGACCGATGCCGTTGCCCGTGGTCCCGAGAGCATCCTCGCCCCGTTCGCGCTCGGCGTTCTTGTCGAGCTCGATATGGTAGGGCAAAATCAAGTGTGCAAGATCCGAAACCCAGACGCGAGATGTATCGACGCCATTGAACTCAAGAGTGTCGAGCTCGGCGACTAGCGCACCCGGCGACACCACCGTGCCCGGACCGATGACGCAATGATCGACGCCGGCTACAACGCCGCTTGGAACGATGCGTAGTTTGTACGTTTTGTCGCCGACACGGACGGTGTGGCCCGCATTTGAGCCACCGCCGAAGCGAGCAACGACATGCGCGCCACGAGAGAGATAATCGACAATGCGTCCCTTGCCTTCATCCCCCCATTGGGCTCCGAGGACAAGGGTTACGGGCATGCGAGTGCTAGCGCCGGGGCGGCTGCCAAAGAGAGACGGTGGTGCTGCGCCGGCTTCCACCCCTGCTCGGAGGGAGCGGCGACGTGTATCCCATTACGCGATTGAGAACGAGTTCTGCAAATAGCGAGCATGCCCAGCCGAAGTTCGAGCGCGTATATTTCGTCGGATCGTTTGGATCGAACGATTCGTGCATCAGATGCGCGCCCGTGTCGGAGGCGCGCAGCTCTGAAAGCACGTCGTCAAGTTCTTTTGGGTCTTCTGCCGTGAGACCTTGCATGACAAGGGCCAGCGGCCAGATGTAACCTTTGGGCGTGTGCGGGCTGCCGATACCGCGCGCGACTTTGCCTTCGAAGTAGTATGGGTTGTCGCTTGAAAGCACAAAGCGGCGCGTATTCTTGTAAATAGCAGCGTCCGCCGGGTAGCCAAGATACGGGATCGAGAGCAGGCTGGGAATGTTTGCATCGTCCATTAAGTTTGAGTGGCCGAGCCCGTCGACTTCGTACGCATAGATGTACCCGAATTTGGGCGTGTACACGATGCCGTAATTGTTGATTCCGTCCATGACGCCGTCGCGAAGCGTCGTGATCTGTGTCGCCATGGCCGAATCGTGCCACACGTTGGTTTCCATGTCCGCCAGCTCGGAGAGGGCGACAACCGCGAACATATTAGATGGAATGTTGTAGCCGTAGAGCGCTGGGTCGTCACTCGGACGAAAACCGGTCCAGATCATTCCCGTGTAGCCCACCGGATTTCCAGCGCCGGCGTTGGGGAGCGAACGATGCTTATACTGCGAGCGCGAGTGATCGCGTTCGACTTCCATGAGGAATACCGCGCGTTCGTATGCGGATTTCACTTCCGGAGTCAGCGCCGCGGTATCGCCAGTTTGTTTCCAGTAGTTCCACGCCAACACCATGGGATAGCCGAGCGAGTCAAGCTCAAACTTTTCTTCGGTTACCTGATAGTCGCGGTTGAAAGCGTTGGCATAGGCATCGACCATGATGTTTTTGGCAGACCGTGCGATGACTCCGCGCAGCATATCGCGCACTTGCTGGTCTTGAGCAAAAAAGAGATAGGGGCGCACCTGTGCGTTGGCGTCGCGTAACCACATTGCTCCGATGTCGCCCGTGATGACGTACGTCGTTTTGTCCGGCGTGAAGCTTACATCGTAGCGAACGGTTGAAAGCAGGCATTCGGAGTAGATCTGGCCGGTGTCCGGCGAGGGGCCGTGATACTGGGTCGCAGCCTTTGAAAGTGCGTCGAGTTCCGCTGCGTCGGCGTGGCACGGTGCGACAAGCGCAATCCACGCGGCAATAAAAAACATCGCGCCCAACAAGCGATTCAAAATGCGCGCTGCCTCTAATGTCACGTCCGCCCAAACGCCTCTCTTCCTATAAGAGAGAGTCGGCAGACGCCTAACTGTTACTCACAAACGTCTGTTCGTCCCTGCGGAATTCTTTGTCTGCGGGCGTTTCCTGAGGGAAGAGTGACCGACACCATGCCGCCGCGGCTGCCATTACCCAGCGACATCGAGCCGCCGTGGGCCTCCACCAAAAGGCGTGCAATGGCGAGGCCAAGGCCCACCTTCCCGTCCGAGCCGGCTGAGAACGGCGATCCCGCCGCGCTGCGTGCCTGCGCCGAAAATCCGGGACCCATGTCCTTGACCTCGGCCGTGCACAACCCGCCCCGCTCGCTAAAACTCAGAGTTACCCGGCCCGATTCCGGGGAGTAGCGAACCGCGTTATCGAGCAGGTTAATGAAGATCTGCAGACAGCGATCGCGGTCGACGAGTGCTTTCGCATCGCCCGAAATGCGTATCTCAACCTTCTTCGAGGCCGCGCGCTCGGCAACAGCCTGGACGGCCGAATCCGCAACTGAAGCGAGACTCTGTCGCGCTGGATGTAACCGAAGGCTGCCGGCCGTCCAAGAGCCGACGTCGATGAGCCCTTCCGCGAGCCGGTGCAACCGTTTTGATTCGTCAATGATGATGTCGACATACCGCGCGTTGCGACTCGGCTTTAACGCTTGGGCTTGCAGCTGTTCCGCGAAACCGATGATGGCAGTCAGCGGCGTGCGCAGCTCATGAGTT